>NZ_JACART010000059.1:0-6552 GCF_013386445.1 Pseudomonas sp. P7759 | reverse complement strand
GAGCTGGCAGCGGTCAGGGATAGCCAATTTCCTACACAGCTTTAATCGTTTCAGCAATGAACCCTCAGCCAAGCCTGTTCCATCCATTTGGATGTCCGGGTTTAGGGTGTCAGACAGCCCCGATCCCTCATGCTCCAATCCGGCCTATTCGTCGTAATGGGCCTCCCTGCGCGGCCAGTGCCTGAACCCCATGAGAAGGATCTTATGAAGCATTCCTCCAGCTTCCCCCTTACCGCCGCCCAACAGGACATCTGGCTCGATCAACTGCGCGTAGGCGATTCGCCGCTGTACAACATCGGCGGCTATGTGGATTTTGCCGGTTCCATTGCGCAAGACCTGATGCAGCGCGCCATCGAGTTGCTGGTGCTCAAGCACGATGCGTTGCGCACGCAACTGCACACCGACGCCAACGGTTTGCCTCGGCAGACCTTCGCCGCTACGTTGCCCGTCGACCTGGCCCTGCATGACGTTGCCGGCGAGGCTGATCCACAGGCCGCCAGTCAGGCGTTGATGCAGGCGCAAATGGCCCTGCCATTCACCCTGCAGGGCGCGCCGCTGTTTCGCTTCTTCCTGGTCAAGCTCGACGACGATCACTACCGCCTTGGCACCCAGGCCCATCACCTGATCCTCGATGGCTGGGGGTTTGGCCAGATGCTGCAATCCCTGGCCCGGCTGTACACCGACCTGCAACAAGGCCGGCAGCCGGAGCCGTTGGCGCCGTCGTATCTCGACTTCATCGACGCGGATGAGCGCTACCACGCCTCGGCCCGCTATGCCCGCGACCGTGGGTATTGGCTGGGCAAATACCGCGTGCTGCCGGAGCCCTTACTGACGCCCCGGCATACCGCCAAGGCGTCCAGCAATACCCTGGCCCAAGCGTTTCCGGTGGCGCTGCTCAACCGCATGGAACAAGTGGCCAACCGTTACCAGGCCTCGGCATTTCATGTACTGCTGGCGGCGATGTATGTGTATTTCACCCGCACCGCCCAGCGTCCGGAGTGGGTGGTGGGGCTGCCGATTCTCAACCGTTCCAATGCGCGTTTTCGATCCACCGTCGGGCTATTCACCCAGGTCAGCGCGGTCCGTTTGCAGTTCGATGAGCAGTTGCCGTTCAGCGCCGTGGTGCGTGGGGTTCGTGACCAGCTCAAGCAGGACTTCCGCCACCAGCGTTTCCCCCTGAGCGAGATGAACCGTGAGCTGGGCTTGCGCCGCACCGATCGCGGTCAGTTGTTCGACCTGTCGGTGTCCTTCGAGCAGGACGACCACGAACTGCGCTACGGCACCACCGAGGCCCGCGCGGTCAAGGTGTCCAACCACCATGAGCCGTTGCCGCTGGCGATCCACCTGCGCAGCAACCGTTACCAGGACACCGCGTGCCTGCATTGCGTCTACAACGAAGCGTACTTCCAGCACGACGACGTACTCGCCCTGGCGCAGCGCTTCACCTGGCTGCTGGAGCAAGGCTTGGAAGACGTCGCGCTGAAGATCAGTGACTTTTCCCTGGTGACGCCCGCCGAACAGGCGCAGCTGCAACAGTGGAACGCCACCGCCCAGCCCAACGCACCGCTGCAAACCCTGCACGGCCGCATCGAAGCCCAGGCCACCCGTACGCCGGACGCCGTGGCGGCAGTGCACCAAGGTCGGCAACTGAGTTACGCCCAACTCAACCAGCAGGCCAATGCCCTGGCCCATCAACTGCTGGAGCGTGGTGTACAGCCGGACGATCGCGTGGTGATCCTGGCGCGGCGCGGGTTGGAGACGCTGGTGGGGTTGCTGGCGATCCTGAAATCCGGCGCCTGCTACGTGCCGGTCGACCCGGCCCATCCGGCCGAGCGCCTGAACTATTTGCTGCAAGACAGCGATCCGGTGGTGGTGCTCACCCAGCACGATCTGCTGTCGCGTTTGCCTGCGCTGGAGGTGCCGGTGATCCAGCTGGATCGCCCGACCTTCCACCTGGGTACCAACCCCCGCGTAGCGGTCAGCCCTTCCAATCTTGCCTATGTGATCTACACCTCCGGCTCCACCGGCCTGCCCAAGGGCGTGATGGTCGAGCATCACACCGTCGCGAACCTGGTGGACTGGCATTGCCAGGCCTTCGACCTGCACGCCGGCAGCCACACCGCCAGCGTCGCCGGTTTCGGGTTTGACGCGATGGCCTGGGAAATCTGGCCTGCGTTGTGTGTGGGCGCCACCGTGCATCTGCCGCCGGCGCATGACGGCGCCGAAGATATCGACGCGCTGCTCCGTTGGTGGCAGGCGCAGCCGCTGCAGGTGTGTTTCCTGCCAACGCCCGTGGCCGAGTACGCCTTCAGCCAAGGCCTGCAACACCCGACCCTGCGCACCCTGCTGATCGGCGGCGACCGGCTGCGGTCCTTTACCCAGGCGCAGTCCTTTGCGGTGATCAACAACTACGGCCCCACCGAAGCCACGGTGGTCGCCACCTCCGGCTGCATGGAAGTGGGCCAGCTCTTGCACATCGGCGCGCCCATCGCCAATGCGACGGTGTATTTGCTGGATGAACAGCAACGCCCGGTGCCCATCGGTGTCGCGGGGGAGCTGTACGTCGGCGGCAAAGGCGTCGCACGGGGCTACCTCAATCGCCCCGAGCTGAGCGCCGAACGTTTCCTCGACGATCCATTTATCGAAGGCCGCATGTACCGCACCGGCGACCTCGCGCGCTGGCTGCCGGAGGGCAACCTGGAATACCTGGGGCGCAATGACGACCAGGTGAAAATCCGTGGCATGCGCATCGAACTGGGCGAAATCGAATCCGTACTTGCCACCCATCCGGATGTGCAAGACGCGGTAGTGCAGTCACGCGATGGGCAATTGCTCGCCTGGTTTGTCCCCCGCGAAGCGCTGCAGATCGACGCCTTGCGTACGCACCTGCAGGCCTCGCTGCCTGACTACATGCTGCCCGCCGCCTACACGCAACTGGACGCGCTGCCCCTGACCGCCAACGGCAAGCTCGACCGCAAGGCATTGCCCGCGCCGACCCAGGACGCCTTTGTCACGCGCCTGTACGAAGCCCCGCACGCCGGGGTGGAGTCCCTGTTGGCGCAACTCTGGGTCGAGCTGTTGCAGGTGCAACAGATCGGGCGTCACGACCACTTTTTCGAACTTGGCGGGCATTCGTTGCTGGCCGTGCAATTGGTGCAACGCATGCGCCAGGTCGGGCTGCGCGCCGATGTGCAGGTGCTGTTCGGCCAGCCTACCCTGGCGGCCTTGGCGGCGGCCAGTGAGTACGGCGAGATGGACGCGCCTGAGCTGGCCGCACTGGATCCTGAGAACCTGGCGCGCATTGTCGCGAGCATTCCCGGCGGCGCGGCCAACGTGCAGGACGTCTACCCACTGGCGCCGTTGCAGGAAGGCTTGCTCTACCACCACATCACCGACGAGCGCGATCCGTACCAGCAACAAGCGCTGTTCAGCTTTGCCCGGCGTGAGCAGTTGGACGCGTTTGCCCTGGCCCTGCAACAGGTGATCAATCGCCACGACATCTTGCGCACCAGCCTGGTGTGGGATGCGCTTGAGCAGCCGATGCAAGTGGTGTGGCGCGAAGCGCTGTTACGCGTTGAACCCTTGCGCGAGGCGTGTGAACCGCTGGATCTGCGCCAGGCCCCGCTGATGGCCCTGGACTATGCCGAAGAACCGCAGCACCCGCGCTGGGTTGCACGCCTGCGCTTTCATCACCTGGTCAACGACGCTACGTCCACCACGATCCTGATGCAGGAACTCCGCGCCCATTTGCTCGGCCAGCAGGCGCAACTGCCGGTGCCGGTGCCGTATCGCACTGTGGTGACGCAAGCCCGTTCGCCGGCACGGCAGGCTGGGCATGAGGCGTTCTTTCGCGAGCAACTGGGCGATGTCGACGAGCCGACGCTGGCCTTCGGGCTCCAGGAACGCCAGGCGGACCGGGCGCACGCGGATGAAGCCGAACGCGTGCTGAGCGACCGCCTCAATCAGCGCCTGCGTGCCCAGGCACGTGGGTTGGGCGTGAGTGCCGCGAGCCTGTTCCACTTGGCCTGGGCCCAGGTGCTCAGCCGCGTGGCGGGGCGCGATGACGTGGTATTCGGCACCGTGTTGCTCGGCCGTTTGCAAGCGGGCGAGGGCGCTGACCGGGCCCTGGGCATGTTCATCAACACGCTGCCGCTGCGGGTGCGCCTGGCCGGGAAAAACGTCGCTGATGCCCTGCGCGATACCCACGCCCAGCTCAGCGCGTTGCTCGCCCATGAGCAGGCCTCGCTGGCGTTGGCCCAGCGTTGCAGCAGTGCATCGCCACTTTTCAACAGCCTGCTCAACTACCGCCACACCGATGCCGAACGCGACCTTACGTTGGTGCCGGGCATCGCCTTGCTCAGCAGTGAAGACATCCTCAGCTACCCGCTGATGCTGACCGTGGACGACATCGCCAGCGGCTTTCGGATCAAGGCCAAGGCCCCGCGCCAGGTCGGCGCCGGGCGTTTGTTAGATTATCTGGAAACCGTGATGGTCAACCTGGCGGACACGCTGGAGCAGGCACCGCAAACGCCACTGTGTGAAATTCAGGTTGTGCCCGCCAGCGAGTTGAACACGTTGCTGGTGGACTTCAACACCACCGAAACCGCTTATCCCGAAACCCTCACCGTGCAGGCGCTGTTCGAGGCCCACGCGCGGCACATTCCCCATGCGGTGGCGGTGCAGGCCGGCGAGTTGCACCTGACCTACCGCGAGCTCAACGAACGCGCCAATCAACTGGCCTTCCACCTGCGCGAACGCGGGGTGCAACCGGATTCCCGCGTGGCGCTGTGTGTCGAGCGCGGGTTGGACTTGGTGGTGGGCTTGCTGGCGATCCTCAAGGCCGGCGGCGCCTATGTGCCGCTGGACCCAGGCTACCCGCGCGAGCGCCTGGCCTACATGCTCCACGACAGCCAACCGGTTGCACTGCTGGTGCACGCGGCAACCCGCGACTTGCCGGGTGATGTGTCGATCCCGGTGATCGACTTCGACCACTGCGCCTGGAGCCAGGCACCCATCGGCAATCCGTTGGTGCCGGGCTTGAGCGTCGCCAACCTGGCCTACGTGATGTACACCTCGGGCTCCACCGGCACGCCCAAAGGCGTGATGATAGAGCATCGGGGCCTCGGTAACCTGATGCACTGGGGCTCGCAGTTGTGCCCCAACGCCGAGGGCGGCGCCCTGTTGCAACGGGCGCCCTTCAGCTTCGACGGCTCAGTGTGGGAGCTGTTCTGGCCGCTCACCAACGGCATGCGGTTGGTGCTCGCCCGGCCTGATGGGCATCGTGAGCCTGCGTACCTGGCGCAGGTGATTCGCGAACAGCAGATCAGCGTGATCAAGTTCGTGCCGGCCATGCTCCAGCAGTTTCTTGAACTGGAAGAGTCTGCCCTGTGCACCAGCCTGACCGACGTGCTGTGTGGCGGCGGCGAACTCACTGAAGCCCTGGCCCGTGGCGTGCAGGCGCGCTTGCCCAAGGTGCGCCTGCATAACGTCTACGGGCCTACCGAAGCCACGGTGGACAGCAGCGCCTGGACCCTGGAACCCGGCGCGCCGGTGCCTGCGCTGCAATTGCCGATTGGCCGGGCGATCAACAACACGCGTCTGTATGTGCTGGACGAACATGACAGGCCGACGCCCATGGGGGTCAGTGGCCAATTGCATATCGGCGGGGTCGGCGTGGCCCGTGGTTACCTGGGGCTGGAGCAGATGACCGCCGAACGGTTTATCGACAGCCCGTTTGTTGACGGCGACCGGCTGTATCGCACGGGTGACCTGGTGCGTTACCTGCCGGACGGTAACCTTGAATTCCTGGGGCGTAATGACTTCCAGGTCAAACTGCGCGGCGTGCGCTTGGAGCTGGGGGAAATTGAATCACGGCTGATGGCGCATCCGGCGTTGCGGGAAGTGGCGGTGTTGATTCGGGATGAGCGGTTGGTCGCCTATTTCACTGTGCGTGAGGAGGCACCGAGCCTGGAAGCCCTGCGCGCGCATGTGCTGGAGCAGTTGCCGGAGTACATGGTGCCGGCGGCGTTTGTGCAGTTGGATGAGTTACCGCTCAACCCAGCCGGTAAGCTTGACCGCAAGGCGTTGCCGGAGCCGGGGCTGGAGTCGGTGGTGAGTCGGGCTTATGAAGCGCCGCTGGGGGAAGTGGAGATGCTGATGGCCGGGATTTGGGCCGAGGTGTTGAAGCTTGAGCGGGTGGGGCGGCATGACCATTTCTTTGAATTGGGTGGACATTCGTTGCTGGCGGTGAACCTGGTGGCGCGGATGCGCAAGGCGGGGTTGGAGGTGGATGCGCGGACGCTGTTCAGTCATCCGACGTTGGCGCAATTGACGGCGCAGACGGCGACGCAGGTGGAGCGGGTGGAGGTTCCTCAGGCGGCCATTCCTCAGCTGAACCGTCGCCGCAGAATCTAAGGTTGGTAATGCGGATAGTGTGGGAGCTGGCTTGCCTGCGAAGGCGGCCTGACAGCCGACCTGGATGTTGGATCAGACGGAGTACATATCCGTTATTTGGGTGATGGCGGGTATTGGCTCCGCCCTTACGGCGGGTCA
>NZ_JACART010000058.1:0-100406 GCF_013386445.1 Pseudomonas sp. P7759 | reverse complement strand
CCAGCGCGGGGCAAGCCCGCTCACCACAGCAAGCCCGCTCACTACATGCCGAATACCGATTTGCCGCTCAACCTTTCTCGATCATGGTCAGCATCAAATCGCTGCAACGGCCCCTTCGGCACAATCCCCGTCGGGTTGATCGTGCGGTGACTGGCATAGTAATGCCCCTTGATATGCGCAAAATCCACCGTCTCAGCCACGCCCGGCCACTGATACAACTCCCTTAGCCAATTCGACAGGTTCGGATAATCCGCAATCCTGCGCAGGTTGCATTTGAAGTGGCTGTAATACACCGCATCAAAGCGAATCAGCGTGGTGAATAGCCGTACATCCGCCTCGGTCAGGTACTCACCGGCCAGGTAGCGATGCTCACCCAGATGCTGCTCCAGGTGATCCAGCTCCGCAAACACATCCTCAAACGCACGTTCATACGCCTGCTGCGACGTCGCGAAGCCTGCGCGGTAAACGCCGTTGTTCACGGCCGGGTAAATACGCTCATTCAGTGTGTCGATGGTCGGGCGCAGCGGCTCGGGGTAGAAGTCCAGGGTATTGCCGGTCAATTGATTAAACGCGCTGTTGAACATGCGGATGATCTCCGCCGATTCATTACTGACGATGCGCTTGAGCTTTTTGTCCCACAACACCGGCACGGTCACGCGCCCAGTGTAGTCGGCCGTGTCAGCCGTATAGCGCTGGTGCATGAAGTCGAAATCATCCAGCTTGTCGCCGGTGGAGCCGTGAGCCTTGTCGAAGGTCCAGCCGTTTTCCAGCATCAACCAACTGACCACGGACACGTCGATCAGGCTTTCCAAGCCTTTGAGCTTACGCAGGATCAGGGTGCGATGGGCCCAGGGGCAGGCAAGGGAGACGTAGAGGTGATAACGGCCGGCTTCAGCCTTGAAGCCGCCTTCGCCACTTGGGCCCGGCGCGCCATCGGCGGTCACCCAGTTGCGGCGTTGCGCCTGCTCCCGTTGGAATGCGCCGTCTGCGCTACTTTCGTACCACTGGTCTTTCCAGTGTCCTTCGATCAGCAAACCCATGACTGGCTCCTTGGCTAATAAGCGTTGGAGGCCAGTCTAAAGGGCTGAGTTCGATTTAAAAGCGCAAAGACCGGGGGTTAATTATCGATTAAATCGATTTTTCCCGCGCATCCCAGTATTGCTGGGCCAGGACAAACGCCTGTTCCCGTGAATGGCCCAGGCCACGTAAGGCCAGGGCCATGGTCGCGATCAAGGCCAGTTGCGGATAGCTGTCTTCGACGTCGCCGCGCCACAACGCCTTCAGGTGCTCAGGTTCGAGCGTGGCCGGCTTGACGTGGCGCTGGGCGGAGAGGGCGGGCCACTCTTCGTCCCAGCTTTCGCCGCCGGTGGTGCCGTACAGGTGGCTGGCCGAGTCGGGGTTGATCTCGATTTCGCCGCCGTCGCCCTTCACCACGATCACGTTGTCGCCGAGCAAGCCGCTGGCATCGCGGTGCACGCCCTGATAACCCGGATGGAAAATACTCTGCAGGCCCAGGCGCGCATTCAAGGGATTGAGCAAACGCGCCAGGGAATGGATCGGCGAGCGCAGGCCCAGGGTGTTGCGCAGGTCGATCATGCGCTGCAACTGCGGCGCCCAGTCGCCCAGCGGGATAAACGCCAGGTTGCCTTGCGCATAAGCGGCCTCGACCTGCTGCCAGTTGCGGCACAGCGGGATCTGCAAGCCTTGGAGCAATTGCTCGGTGTACAGCCGTCCGGCCGTATGCGCGCCGCCACCGTGCATAAGGATGCGCACGCCGTTCTGCGCCAGGCACTTGGCCGCCAGCAGGTACCACGGCAGGTGGCGCTTCTTGCCAGCATAGGTTGGCCAGTCGACATCCACGCTCAACGCCGGGGCATCCAGGCGTTCGCGCACGGCTTCGGTGAAGCCTGCGAGTTCTTCCGGGCTTTCTTCCTTGTGGCGCAGCAGCATCAGGAAGGCGCCGAGTTGGGTGTCTTCGACTTTTTCATCGAGCAGCATGCCCATGGCTTCGCGGGCTTCCTCGCGGGTGAGGTTGCGCGCGCCGCGCTTGCCTTTGCCCAGGATGCGCACGAACTGTGCAAACGGGTGCTCGGCAGGGGTTTCAAGGGTCAGCGGGGCAAAGTCGGTCATAAGCAATTCGTCGGCCTGGGCAGGCCCGCCAGCTTGGCGGCGAGTTTGGCGGGAGTGCCGTTGAACAGTTTGTTGAGGTGCAGGCTGTTGCCCTTTTCCGGGCCGAGCTTCAAGGCGGTGTACTTGATCAGCGGACGTGTGGCCGGGGACAGTTGGAATTCGGCATAGAACTGGCGCAGCAGTTCGAGGATTTCCCAATGGGCCGGCGTCAGCTCCAGGGCTTCGGCGGCGGCCAGGGCATGGGCGACCTCTGCAGACCAGTCGTCCCGGTCGGCCAAATAACCGTCCTTGTCCAGTTCCAGGGTACGTGCGCCTACGGTCAGGGTGTTCATAGCCAGGTGTTGACCTTGTCGTAGTCAATCGACAGCTGCACGAAACCTGGGTAGTCCACGCTGTCGGCCCAGTCCGGGAGCGGCAGGTTGCGCGCCTGCATGTCTTCGGCCAGCACGAACACCTTTACGCCCTGGGTGTGCAGGGCGGGGACGTGCAGCCCATAGGCGCCGTCGCCGCACAGCAGGATCGCGTCCTCGGCGCCGCAGATACGCAGGCAGCTGTCGAGGCGACTGTCGGAAAACGGGGAGTGAGACACCACGTGTAAAGTCGACATCAGAGGGTAATCACCTGGTCGTAACGGTCAATCAATTGGGAAATAGCGTCGTTGCTCACCGGTTGCGCCTCGGTGGGCGGCGTCAAGCCTCGCACGGCCATGCTGTGGCGGCAGACAAAGACATCGTCAATGCCGAACAGCTCCAGTGCCTGCAGGTTGGCACTCAGGTCCTTTTGTTGCACAGCCTTGGCGTTCTGGTGCGCAGCGAGCTGGAACACGCCGTCATCCATGAACAGCAAGCCGATGGGCAGATCGAATGCGCCACCGGCCAGCACGATATCCAGCGCTTCCCGTGCGCTCGGCCCGGACCACGGTGCCTGACGGCTGATCACCAATAAGGATTTAGACATCTCACGGCCCTCCAAAACAGATCAGGCGGTCGGCATCCTGGATCGCATCATGTAACTGCCCCAGGCCAGACAGCGCCCAGGGCGCATCCAGATTCACCGCTGTGCGCTGGTACCGCGTGGCTTCCTCCTGGTTGAGAACGCCACGGCGTAACGCAGCGGCAATGCACACCACGCCATCAAGCTGGTGCTGGCTGACAAACTCGCGCCATTGGCGGGCGATGTCTTGCTCATCCTGGGGCGCAACGATGTTGTTGGATGCGCTGTGCACGCCATCCTGATAGAAAAACAGCCGCACAATCTCATGCCCACCGGCCAGCGCCGCCTGGGCGAACAGCAGGGCGCGGCGCGAGGAGGGCGCGTGGGCGGCGGAAAACAGGGCAATCGCAAACTTCATGGAACACTCGGCAAGCAAACGTGGGCCAATGATAAAGCCGCCGCCACGAAAAAGCCCGCCGTGATCAAAACGGTCATCTTTGCTGACTGTTTCGGCGATTGCCGTGAGGGGCAAGGCTGCCTAGTCTGTGGGCAGTCGAAACGGAAATGGAGTGCCCATGTCAGGTCCCTTGGCGTCCCTCAAAGTGCTGGATTTTTCCACCCTGCTGCCGGGCCCGTTTGCGTCACTGATGCTGGCGGACATGGGCGCCGAGGTGCTGCGTATCGAGTCGCCCACGCGCCTGGACCTGTTGCGGGTGCTGCCGCCCCATGATCAGGGTACATCGGCGAGCCACGCCTACCTCAATCGCAATAAACGCAGCCTGGCACTGGACCTCAAGCAGGCCGAGGCGCTAGAGATCGTGCGGGCGCTGGTGAAGGACTACGACATCCTGCTCGAACAATTCCGCCCTGGAGTGATGGACCGCCTGGGTTTGGGTTATGAGGCTCTGAAGGCGATCAATCCCCGGCTGATTTATGTGTCGATCACCGGTTATGGCCAGACAGGGCCCTATAAGGACCGCGCCGGGCACGATATCAACTACTTGGCGTTGGCCGGCGTGGCCAGCTACACCGGGCGCCAGGACAGCGGGCCGCTGCCATTGGGTGTGCAAGTGGCGGACGTGGGTGGTGGTTCGTTGCACGCAGTGGTGGGGTTGCTGGCGGCGGTCATCGCCCGGCAGCAGAGCGGGGTTGGTCAATATTTGGATGTGAGCATGACCGACTGTTCGTTCAGCCTGAACGCCATGGCCGGCGCGGGTTACCTGGCGTGTGGGGTGGAGCCGGAGCGTGAGGGCCATGTACTCAATGGCGGTAGCTTTTACGATTACTACCGCTCGCGGGACGGGCGCTGGATGTCGGTGGGCAGCCTGGAGCCTGGGTTTATGCAGCAGCTCTGCGAGGCGCTGGGGCGGCCGGAGTTGGCGGCGCTGGGTTTGTCACCCAAGCTCAAGGTGGCGCTGCAAGTTGAATTTGAAACGCGCAGCTTTGATGAGCTGTGCGCGTTGTTCGCCGGGGTGGATGCTTGCGTGGAGCCGGTGCTGAGCCTGAGTGAGGCGGTGGAACACCCACAGCTCAAGGCACGGCAACTGGTCAGCCAGGTACCACGGGGCGATGGCTCGACCCAGGCGCAACTGGCCTGTCCGTTGAAGTTTTCCGAAGGGTTACCGGCACCGAGGCATATGGGTGCTGCGGTGGGGGCGCACAGTGATGAAGTGTTGGCGGAACTGGGCCTGAGCCCGCAGCGAATCAGCGAGCTGCGCGCCGCTCGCGTAATTGCCTGACGGCTATTCGACGCGAGTTTCGCCGGTATACACCAAGGTCTGCCGGCACCGCCGACACAAGTACCGCCGCCCCTGAGCCACCATGCCATGGCGTTGTGATGAGAACGGAAAGTCACTGTCCGCACACGGGCATCGGTAGATGTAACGAGTCACCTGGCGACGCTTCACCTCATAGGTGTGGCAACGGTCCGGCGGCAGTTCGTAAACCCCGCGCATGATCAATTGCCATTCCTCGCCGTGGGGCTGGATGCGTTCGCCAAACAATTGGTGGGCGATCAGATGCGCCACTTCATGGGCCACGGTCTGTTTCAGGAAGTGTTGGCTGTTTTCACGGTACAACTGTGGGTTGAAACGCAGCAGGTTCTCGTGCAAATGCGCGACACCGGCTTTCTGGCCCCGCAGCTTGAGGCTGACCTGGGGGCGTTTGAAACTTCGTTTGAAAAAGGATTCGGCTTGTAGGAAACAATCTTCGACGCGGGTATTGAGTTGCTCGGGCATGCTGACCATATCTCCAGAGACGCCCAGTATGCCGCAAAGCTGGGTGTTTCCGAATCTGTCAGGCGCCGAATGGTCATGCATGATGCACAAAGCCACCTTTCGGTGGCTTTGCCTGAGGGTTTAAACGGTCAGTTGGTGTAGATCGGGCCCACGCCCAGCCCCCAGACGATCACGGTAAACGCCATGATTGCCACCAGTACTACCAGGCCCACGGCCAGTACCGAGCTGGAAAACAGGAAGCCTTCATCCGGGTCGATGTTCATGAAAGTCGGCAGCCCCACATAGAGCAAGTACACCGTGTAACAGATGGCCGCCGTACCCACGACCATACCCAGCCACATATGCGGATAAAGCGCGGCCAGCCCGCCGATAAACAGCGGCGTAGCGGTGTAGGTGGCAAAGGCCACGCAGCGAGCCATGCTGGGGTTGGCGTCGTAGGTGCGCGCCATCCAGTGAATGAAGGCGCCCATCACCGCCACGCCGCCCAGCATGGCAGCGTAGGACATGATGGTCATCCACAAGGCGCTTTCCTGGGTCAGCATCACCGGCGCACGGTTACCGATGACCCAGCCGACCTGGGTGGTGCCGATAAAGGCTGAAACGGCGGGGATCGCCGCAAGAATCAAGGTATGGGTGAGGTACATGTGGCTGATGCTTTCTTCTTTATCGCCACGGATTTCCCGCCATTCCTGGTCGGGATGGGTAAACAGCCCCACGACGTGATGGATCATGCCAGTCACTCCTGTCGTTATTACCATCGCCCCCCATCGGAGCGCCCACGGGCCAAATGGCCTCAAAGGTCTGGATAGATCTGCGACCTCTAGTCGCAGTATAGGAAGTGATGACCGGAATAACTGTAGGGCCTTTAGAGCAAATTGCGCTGTAAACATTGGGCTTAATCGCGGTGGGGCTTTTACCGCTAGCCCTTTTGATGGTTTTTTTGCGTAAAATACCCGGCTTTTCGTCACACACCTCTAGCGGATCCAAGCGCCATGGGCACTCTTACGGTCAACCAGAACAAACTGCAAAAACGCCTGCGTCGCCTGGCCGGTGAAGCGGTCGCCGATTTCAACATGATCGAGGACGGCGACAAGGTCATGGTCTGCCTCTCCGGTGGCAAAGACAGTTACACAATGCTCGACGTGCTGCTGCACCTGCAAAAGGTCGCGCCGATCAAGTTCGAGATCGTCGCAGTCAACATGGACCAGAAACAGCCGGGCTTCCCCGAGCATGTGCTGCCGGCCTACCTCAAGGAACTGGGCGTCGAGTACCACATCGTCGAGAAAGATACCTACTCGGTGGTCAAGGAGCTGATTCCGGAAGGCAAGACCACCTGCTCGCTGTGCTCGCGCCTGCGCCGTGGCACGCTGTACACCTTCGCCGACGAGATCGGCGCGACCAAGATGGCCCTGGGTCACCACCGCGACGACATCGTCGAGACCTTCTTCCTCAATATGTTCTTCAATGGCTCGCTCAAGGCCATGCCGCCCAAGCTGCGTGCCGATGACGGGCGTAACGTGGTGATCCGCCCGCTGGCGTATTGCAACGAGAAGGACATCCAGGCCTACTCCGACTTCAAGCAATTCCCGATCATTCCGTGCAACCTGTGTGGCTCCCAGGAAAACCTGCAGCGCCAGGTGGTCAAGGAAATGCTGGTGGATTGGGAGCGCAAGACCCCAGGCCGTACCGAAAGCATCTTCCGCAGCTTGCAGAATGTGCAGCCGTCGCAGTTGGCCGACCGCAACCTATTCGACTTCACCAGCCTGAAAATTGATGAAACCGCCGCCTCGCGCTTCGTCAATGTGGTGAACCTCTGAACCATTTCAACGCTCTGACACACGGCGCTCGCGGGCGCCGTTTTCAATTCAACTGCCAGGAGAGGGCATGCGCGATTACAAGTGGCTGCACGAATACTGTCTGAACCGTTTCGGTTCGGCGGCCGAGCTGGAAGCCCATCTGCCTGTACCCAAGACCCCGGCGCAATTGCGCAAGATCAGCGATGATCGCTACCTGTCGACCTTGGCGCTGCGCGTGTTTCGTGCGGGCTTGAAGCACAGTGTGGTGGATGCCAAGTGGCCGGCGTTCGAAAAGGTGTTTTTCGGCTTCGACCCGGAAAAAGTCGTGTTGATGGGCGCTGAGCATCTGGAGCGCTTGATGCAGGACACCAGCATCATCCGTCACCTGGGCAAGCTCAAGAGCGTACCGCGCAATGCGCAGATGATCCTCGACGTCGAGCAGGAGAAGGGCAGCTTCGGCGCGTTTATCGCCGACTGGCCGGTGACCGATATCGTCGGGCTGTGGAAATACCTGAGCAAGCACGGCCATCAACTTGGCGGGCTGTCAGCGCCGCGCTTCTTGCGCATGGTTGGCAAGGACACCTTTGTGCCGAGTTATGACGTGGTGGCGGCGCTGAACGCGCAGAAGATCGTCGACAAGGCACCGACCAGCCTGCGAGACCTGGCGACGGTGCAGGGCGCGTTCAACCAATGGCACGCCGAGAGTGGGCGGCCGATGTGCCAGTTGTCGATGATGTTGGCGTACACGGTGAATCATTAACCTGTAGTGAGCGGGGCAAGCCCGCTCACTACAGAATCAGTTCGCGAGGCGGCGGTTTAGCTGATGCCGCCACCGCACATACAACAACGCCGTACAAAACACCGCCAGACTCGCCAACATCTCCAGCACCCCGAACCACTGCCGGTTCGGGTCATAGGCCGCCAGCGCACCTTTGATGAAATACAGGTTCACCACAAAGCACATCCACGAATGCCCGCGCGCGCTGCCCAGCAGCATGCCCGGCGCCAGCACCAGCATTGGCACCAGCTCGATCAGCAGGATCACCCACGGCCGCGCGCCATGCAGGTCGGCGATGAACAGGTAGTAAACGCAGAGCAAACCCACCAGGCCAAAAAACGCCAGCAGGCTCAGCCCGCGTGCCAGCTTGACCCGTGGCTCCAGCCACGCCTGGGGTGGCAGGACCTTAGGCTTTCTGGCCACTGCCGCTCTCCAGCAAGGTAGCGGTAGTCGCCAGGCGCAGGCCCAGGGCACGGCACAGGGCGATTTCATGTTGATCGAGCATGCGCTTGCCGTCGGGGCCGGCGTGATGGCTGGCGCCATACGGCGTGCCACCGCCCTGGGTATCGAGCAGCGCTTGTTCGCTGTAGGGCAGGCCGGTGATCAGCATGCCGTGGTGCAGCAGCGGCAGCAGCATCGACATCAACGTGGTTTCCTGACCGCCGTGCAGGCTGGCGGTAGACGTGAACACTCCGGCCGGCTTGCCGACGAGGGCGCCGGTGAGCCACAGGTTGCTGGTGCCGTCGATGAAATACTTGAGCGGCGCTGCCATGTTGCCGAAACGGGTCGGGCTGCCCAGGGCCAGGCCCGAGCAGTGCTTCAGGTCATCCAGGCTGGCATACAGCGCGCCTTCGTCCGGGATGCTTGGCGCCACGGCTTCGCACTCGGTGGAGATCGCCGGCACGGTGCGCAGCCGCGCTTCCATACCGCCTTGCTCGATGCCCCGGGCGATCTGCCGGGCCATTTCGCTCACCGAGCCATTGCGGCTGTAATACAGCACCAGCACATAGGGCGACGTCACGGCAGGATCTCCAACACGTTTTCCGGCGGACGGCCAATGATGGCTTTGTCGGCGGTTTCCAGGATCGGGCGTTCCATCAGCTTTGGATGTTCGGCGATGGCCGCAATCAACTGGGCTTCGCTGAGGCTGGCGTCGGCCAGGTTGAGGGCCTTGTATTCATCTTCACCGGTGCGCAGCAGTTGGCGGGCACTGATGCCCAGCTTGCCCAGCAGCGCCTTTAATTGCGCGGCGTTCAGCGGGGTTTCCAGGTAGCGCACCACCGTCGGGGTGAGGCCGCGGGCTTCTAGCAGTTCCAGCGCACCGCGGGATTTCGAGCAGCGCGGGTTGTGATAAAGCGTCAGATCGGTCATGTGCGGGTCGCATCTTGCGTAAGGTGGCGGGTATTCTACCCGCGCAGCGACCTGTCCTTAAACCGTAAGAGGCGATAGGTCGCAGTCAACGTTCATTTTTGCGAAGGATTACCCCATGACAAGGCGACTGATCGGTGCATTGGCGATCATCACAACCCTGCTGCTCAGCGGCTGCGGTAACGATTACGGCGTTGACCAATATGGCAAGAAGGTGGCTGCCGAACGCTTGGACAAGCAGTGGCTGGTGGTCAACTACTGGGCCGAATGGTGCGGCCCGTGCCGCACGGAAATCCCCGAGCTGAATGCCTTGGCCGACCAACTGAAGGCGCAGAACGTGGGTGTGTTCGGGGTCAACTTCGACAATGTGCAGGGCGAAGAGCTGAAAGCCGCCAGCGACAAGCTGGGTATCAAGTTCACGGTGCTGGCGCAGAACCCGGAAGAGATTTTTGATATTCCACGCAGCGAAGCCTTGCCAGTGACCTACATCATCGATGACAAGGGCAAGGTGCGTGAGACATTGATGGGCGAGCAGACGGCGGAGGGTGTGATCGCCAAGCTCAAGGCCTTGCGCGGCTGAAGCGACAACTCAGATCTAATGTGGGAGCGGGCTTGCTCGCGAAAGCGGTGGGTCAGTCAATGCATGTGCCGACTGGTCCACCGCCTTCGCGAGCAAGCCCGCTCCCACATTTTGACCTCGCTCAATCCTGAGATTGATGCTGTCAGCCTTCTTCAAGCCACAGCCGAATCGGCTTGCCCTCGGCCGGCCAGAAACGCGTCTGTTCGATCGGCGAGATGTCCCAGCGCTGCACACCTTGCAAGGCCTGAAAGAAGCGGTGTTCCTGCTCCATCAGGGCCTCGGCGCAGAGTTTGCGGGTGCTGCCGATCTGGCCGAAGCTGAGCTTTTCGCCGTCGACGGTGTAGGGCGCGAACCAGTGGTTGCAGCCACCGTTGCCGTAGGCACGGCCATCGGCGCCGAGGGTGACGGTCAGGTGCGCGTAGTCCATCAGCGGCCGTTCACCAATCCATTCCACCACGTAGCTGTGATCCTGCTTGAGCTTGACCGCGTCCCCGGCGCAACCTGTCAGGGCCGCTCCGACGGCGGCGAGCAGAAGCAGGCCTTTCATTGCGCGGCCTTTTGGCATTTCGGGCAGCGGTGCTTGTCGCCCTCGCTGGCCCAGCCCAATTCGGCAATGCGCGCGTTGGCGGCCGGTTGCAGCGGTTCTTTGGTCAGCTTGGTTTCCACCGCGAATTCAAACTCCAACACCGCATCGCAGCTGTCGCAGTTGACCTTCCAGGTGTGAATCTCCAACTCGCCGAACTTCGGCCCTTGGGCCATGGCGACCCACTGGCCCGCCGGGCGGATGGAGTAGCGCGCATCACCTTCGACGGTGAGGCGCATCGACAGGGTTTTACTGCCGCGCAGGGAGACGATCAAAATGTCGCCATGCTTGATCGAGCCACCGTTGCCGGTGACCTGGTAACGGCCCGGCACCAGGGCGCGGCATTCGATCAGGGTGTGTTGCGGGCTCAGCAAACTGAAGCGGAAATCGTGTTCGGCCATGGATCCTCCAAATAGGCGCGGCATCCTATCACGGGTGCTGGCTCATCATGAGCCTGGTATGTGACCGCTGATCATCCTTCGACGAGGTTCTGCGCCTGCCCATCGGCCCAGGCCGCAATGTTGGCCAGGGTGGTGCCGGCAATCGCGGCCAGGGCTTCGCGGGTGAGGAACGCCTGGTGGGCGGTGATGATCACGTTGGGGAAGGTCAGCAGGCGCGCGAGGACGTCGTCCTGCAGGGGCAGGTCGGAGCGGTCTTCGAAAAACAGCTGGGCTTCCTCCTCATAGACGTCCAGTCCCAGGTAGCCGAGCTGGCCGTCCTTGAGCGCTTCGATCAGCGCCGGGGTGTCGACCAGACCGCCGCGACCGGTGTTGATCAGCATCGCGCCTGGCTGCATCTGCGCCAGGGAGCGGGCGTTGATCAAGTGCTTGCTGTCAGCGGTCAGCGGGCAATGCAGGCTGATGATCTGCGCCTGGGCCAGCAGTTCGGGCAGGCTCACGTAGCGCGCGCCCAGGGCCTGCACCTGTGCGTTAGGGAAGGGGTCATAGGCGAGCAACTGGCAACCGAAGCCGGCCATGATCTTGGCAAAAGTGGCGCCGATCTGCCCCGTGCCGACTACGCCGACGGTCTTGCCCACCAGGTCGAAACCGGTGAGGCCGTGCAGGCTGAAATCGCCATCGCGGGTGCGGTTATAGGCGCGGTGCAGGCGACGGTTGAGGGCGAGGATCAGCGCGACCGCATGTTCGGCCACCGCATGGGGCGAATAGGCCGGCACGCGCACGATGGTCAGGCCCAGGCGCTTGGCGGCGGCCAGGTCCACATGGTTGTAGCCCGCCGAGCGCAGCGCGATCAACCGCGTTCCGCCCTTGGCCAGGTGCTCCAGGACCGGGGCGCTGAGGTCGTCGTTGATAAAGGCGCAGACCACTTCGTGATGTTCGGCCAGGGCCACGGTGTCGAGGTTGAGGCGGGCGGGCTGGAACTGCAGTTCCAGGCCGGGCGGCAGTGGTTCGCCGAGAAAACTGTCGCGGTCGTAGGTTTGGCTGCTGAAAAGAATGACGCGCATGGAAATGCTCCCTGCAATGACTGAATAAATAGATAACCCTGTGGTGAGCAAGCTTGCTTGCGCTGGGGTGCGAAGCGGCCCCAAAAAGCCGGAGACTGCTACGCAGTCAACGGGAGCAAGCTCCCTCGCCACAGCAAGCTCGCTCACCACAAAAGCCTGTTCCTGTAAAAAGTCAGGCGTTGACCCGCGCTTCACTGGCGAGTCGGGCAATGGCCATGTCCAGTTCGTCCAGGGCATGCTGGGCCTTGGCGTCGTCTTGCTTGAGCAAGGTTTCGGCGCGGTGGCAGGCGGCTCGCAGTTGCGGTACGCCGCAATAACGGGTGGCGCCATGCAGGCGGTGCACGCGCTCGATCAGGGCGTTGTTGTCGTTGGCGTCACGGGCAAGGGTGATAGCCAGGCGGTCGGCCTCCAGGGAGGCGAGCAACATGGCGAGCATGTCCGCCGCGAGATCTGCCTTGCCGGCGGCCAGGCGCAGGCCTTCTTCATGGTCAAGTACGGGCAGTTGCACGCCAGGGCCAAGACCATCCGTTGCCTTTTCCGGGCCTTGATTGCGCAGGGCCAGGCCGGTCCACTTCAACACCACCTGGGCCAGTTGCCGCTCGCTGATGGGTTTGGTCAGGTAATCGTCCATGCCGCTTTGCAGCAAGGCGCGTTTTTCGTTGGCCATGGCGTGGGCGGTGAGGGCGACCACCGGCAATGGCGTGCCGCTGCGTTCGCTTTCCCACTGACGGATCGCCTCGGTGCTCTGGCGGCCGTCCATGCCGGGCATTTGCACGTCCATCAGCACCAGGTCGAAGGTGTCCTGTTTCACCGCGTCGATGGCGGCATACCCGCTTTCCACGGCGCGCACCCGTGCGCCCATGTCCTCCAGCAGCGTCTGCACCAAGAGCAGGTTTGCCGGGTTATCGTCCACGCACAACACGCGCGGTGCACGGCTGGACAATGGTTCGCCCGGTTCGCTGCGTGATGGGCGCGGGCTGATCAGGTCGGACAGCGCACGACGCAGCTTGCGCGTGCACGCCGGCTTGGCCTGCAACTGGCTGTTGGGGTTGGGCACGGACTGGTTGAACAGCATCTGCTCGGTGGTCGGGCACAGCACCAGCACTTTGCAGCCCAAATGTTCGAGGTCCCACAGGTGCTGGTTGAGGCGCTCGGGCGGGATGTCATTGGCGGTGACGCCGAGTACCGCAAGGTCGATGGCTTGCTCGGTCTGGTGGGCGCTGGTGATGCCGTTGGTCAGGCTTTCCAGGCTGTTGAACGGTGTGACTTCCAGGCCACAGTCTTCCAATTGATGTTGCAGCGCCTGGCGTGCCAGTTCGTGGTTTTCCAGGACCGCGACACGATGACCCAGCAGCGGCGCGGAAGGCAAGTCTTCGACGTCGTCACGGGTCTTGGGCAGGTTCAGGCTGATCCAGAATTCCGAGCCTTCGCCCGGCGTGCTGTCGACGCCGATTTCACCGCCCATCTGCTCGATCAGGCGCTTGGAAATCACCAGGCCCAATCCCGTGCCGCCGGGTTGACGCGACAGCGAGTTGTCGGCCTGGCTGAAGGCCTGGAGCAACGCGCGCACGTCCTGGCTGGACAGGCCGATGCCGGTGTCCTGCACGCTGATGCGCAATTGCACGCTGTCTTCTTGCTCGTCCTCGATCATCGCCCGGGCGACGATAGTGCCTTCGCGGGTGAACTTGATCGCGTTGCTGATCAGGTTGGTGAGGATCTGCTTGAGGCGCAGCGGGTCGCCCACCAGCGCCAGCGGGGTGTCGCGGTACACCAGGCTCACCAGTTCCAGCTGCTTGGCATGGGCGGCGGGGGCGAGGATGGTCAGGGTGTCTTGCAGCAAGTCGCGCAGGTTGAACGGGATGCTGTCGAGCACCAGCTTGCCGGCCTCGATTTTCGAGAAATCGAGGATTTCGTTGATGATGCCCAGCAGGTTGTCGGCGGATTTTTCGATGGTGCCCAGGTAGTCGAGTTGGCGCGGGGTCAGTTCGCTTTTTTGCAATAAGTGGGTGAAGCCGAGAATGCCGTTGAGCGGCGTGCGGATCTCATGGCTCATGTTGGCCAGGAACTCCGACTTGATGCGGCTGGCCTCCAGGGCCTCCTTGCGCGCCAGGTCCAGCTCGATGTTCTGGATCTCGATGGTTTCCAGGTTCTGGCGCACGTCTTCGGTGGCTTGGTCGATGCTGTGTTGCAGTTCTTCCTGGGCGTTCTGCAAGGTCTCGGCCATGCGGTTGATGCCCGAGGCGAGTTGGTCCAGTTCCTGGCTGCCCAAGGGTGGCAGGCGGGTTTCCAGGTTGCCGTCCTTGAGTTGGGCCACGGCTTGCTTGATCTGGCCGATGGGCGAGTTGATCGTGCGGCTGATGCGCAGGGCCAGCGCTGCGGTGCAGATCAGGCCGATGGCGATCAGCAACAGGCTGGCGAACAGGCTGCGGTAGCCACGCAGCAACATGCCGTTGTGGGACAGTTCCACCTCGACCCAGCCCAGCAGGCGGTCGGCTTCATCCGGGATCAGGTCGCCCGCGAGGTTGCGATGGCGGCCAAACACCGGCAGCAAATAGCGGGTGGCGTCATTGCCAGTGCGCTGTAATAAATGGGAACTGTTGCCGACCGGCGGCTGGTTGAGCATGGTCGGGCCGGCGTGGGCGAGGGGCGCGCGGTCTGGGCTGAGAAAGGACACGGCACGCACGTCCGGCTGTTCCAGGGATTGAGTGGCGATGCGTTCGAGCAGATCGGTGTTGCGCGCACTGAGGGCGGGCGCGACCAGGGGCGCCAACTGTTCGGCGATCATTTCGCCGCGTTGCAGCAATTGGGTCTGCAGTTCCGAGAGCTGCATCCAGGTGAAATAGCCGCCCAGCAACGAGGCCATCAGGCTGGTCGGTAATAAGGTCAGCAACAGTACGCGGCCTTTTATCCCCATTCTTGTCAGCACGCCACTCTCCTGCTACCACATTGATATCTACGGAATTGCGCGGGCATCCGGCCCGCGCCACCTGCGCAGTGTAGCCATTTGCGCGGCGAGGAATCTTGCAAATTAATGACATACGGCAATCTTGAAGGCATTTGGCGGCCAGCGGCGATTGCCTGCGGCGGGGTTATCTTGAATAATCAGTCATTGAGAATGACTTGCAGATACTAATGAATCCCGTAGCAATTGGCCTGCCCAGTATCCTGACCATCGAAGATGACCCCGTGCTGGGCGCCTATGTCCATGAGCACCTGGGTCGCTGTGGTTTCCACGTCACCTGGTGCCAGAACGGCCAGCAAGGCCTGCAGATGGCGCGCGACCAGGTGTTCGACGTGGTGTTGATGGATATTCTGCTGCCGGGGCTGGATGGGTTGTCGATTCTCACCCATTTGCGCCAGAGCCATTCGATCCCGGTGATCCTGATGTCGGCACTCGGTGCCGAGGCTGATCGCATCAGCGGTTTTCGCCTGGGCGCCGATGACTACCTGCCCAAGCCGTTCAGCATGATCGAGCTGCGCGTGCGCATCGAGGCCATCCTGCGCCGTGTCGCCTTGGACCGACGCCCCTTGCCGAGCTTGGCGCCCGCGCGTGGCGATGCCCGTACCCTGCGATTTGACGATGAACTGTGCGATGTCTTCCACCTGCAACACTGGGCTGGCCTGACCCGCAGTGAATATCGCTTGCTGGAAACCCTGCATCGCAACGCGGAAGAAGTCCTCAGCAAACCCTTCCTTTACCAGCATGTGCTGCAACGCGGTTACGCACCCCATGACCGTAGCCTGGACATGCATATCAGCCAGATCCGCCGCAAGCTCAAGGCCATCGGCTACACCGAGCGCGAAGTGCGCACGGTGTGGGGCAAGGGCTATGTGTTGAGCGGTGCCGATGACAGCCTTTAAACGGCCCTTTAAACGCCTGCCGGGCAAGCACTCGTTATTCTGGAAGCTGGCCTGCCTGCTGATCGCCTTCTGTTTGCTGATGATCTGGCTCAGTTGGTCGTGGGGGCGATACATGGAGCAGCAGAACGCCTACCTGTCCGATGAAGCGCGGGTCACCTTGAGTGGCTACGCGGTACGTGCGGAACAGGCCTGGAACCGAGGCGGCAATGCGGGCGTCGATGTATGGCTGCAGGAGATGGGCAAGCGCGAAAGTACCTGGATCGGTGTGATCGGCAATGACTTGCAATCGCTGAGCAGCTACCCGCTGACCGATAAGGAAAGCCAGCGCCTGACCTTTCTGCGTGGCCTGGACTGGCCGGTGAGTCGGCATGTCAAAGGCCTGCCGTGGCTGAAAATTCCGTTTCCCGCCGACCCCAACGCGGGTTCGCTGGTGATCGAGCTGCCGCAGCGTTTCATGCCGGGGCGCTATCAACTGTTCTGGCGGGTGGTGACCAATGGCGTGATTCCCGGTCTGTTTACGCTGTTGCTGTGCGTTGGTCTGTATCGGCTGCTGATCATGCCCCTCAATCAATTGCGTGAGCAGGCCAACGCCTGGCGGGCCGACCAGTTGAATACGCGGCTGTCCCACGACGCCACCAGTCGTCAGGATGAGTTGGGCGAGCTGGGCCGCGCGTTCGACCATATGTCCGAGCGTTTGCAGGGCACCGTGGTGTTGCAGCAGCAACTGCTGCGGGACATGTCCCATGAACTGCGCACGCCGTTGAGCCGATTGAGAGTGGCCTGTGACAGTGAGCAAGACCTGACGCAACTGCGCGAGCGGCTCGGCCGTGAAATCGATGCCATGCAACGCCTGGTGGAAGACAGCCTGCAATTGGCCTGGCTGGACACCGAGCGGGCGCCGCTGCCCCGGGAAGATATCCAGCTTCAAGCGCTGTGGGACATGCTGCGCGAAAACGCATGTTTCGAGAGCGATTGGCCTGCCTCGCGCCTGCCGTGCCTGCTCGGCCCGGAGTGCTGGGTGCGGGGCAACCTGAATGCGTTGGCCCAGGCCCTGGAAAACATCCTGCGCAATGCCATTCGCCATTCACCCGTGGGCGGTGTGGTCAGCCTGGATGGGCGGCGTGAAGGTGACTATTGGCATATGTGGCTGGAGGATCAGGGCGGCGGGATTGATGACGGGGACCTGGAACGGATCTTCGCACCGTTCACGCGCCTGGACGGATCACGCCCCGGCGATGGTGGCTTCGGGCTTGGGCTGAGCATCGCGCGCAATGCCGTGCAACGCCAGGACGGCAGCCTGTGGGCGGAAAACACCGGAAAAGGGCTGCGCGTGCATCTGCGCCTGCGGGCTTGCTAGGCGCGACGCTGCTTACGTTTTTTCCATTGGTGGGCCACCCACCAGCGCCAATAGCCCATGGTCAGGCAATACGCGATCGCACCCAACACCAGCCCCAGCACCACCGAGCCCAGCAGGAATGGTTGCCATAACGTGCTCAATTGGCCGCTGATCCATTCCCACGTCAGGTCATCCGGCAGGCTGCGCGGCGGCACATTCATCAGCCAGGCGCCTGTCATGTAGGTGCAGATAAACACCACCGGCATGGTGATCGGGTTGGTCAGCCATACCAGGCTGACCGCGATGGGCATGTTGCCGCGCACGGTGATCGCCAGCACGGCGGCCAGCAGCATCTGCAACGGAATCGGAATAAAAGCCGCGAACAAACCCACAGCCATTGCGCGCGCGACCGAGTGCCGGTTCAGGTGCCAGAGATTCGGGTCATGCAGCAAGGTGCCGAGAAACTGTAATGACTTGTGTTCCCTGATACTGCTGGGGTCAGGCATGTATCGTTTGAATAAGCGCCGGGGCATAAGGGGTCCAGGTCGGTTCGAGGGGCAAGTATGCCCGCATTCTATAAACAGAAAATTCAGACTTTGTGACAAAACATCATAGGCCGTGCTGGGCATCTGGCTAAGACTGAGTGGATCACTGGAAAAGGATGATCCATGAGGACAGGGATGTGCGCGTTCGCGCTGGGGTTGCTGGCCTTGCGCTTTTTACCGGTATTGCCGACGACCGGTTGGCTGATCGCCTTGATGGTGCTGGCCTTGATGTTGTTGCCGTTTCGCACGTATCCCTTGGCGTTTTTCCTGTTCGGGCTGAGTTGGGCGTGCATGAGTGCGCAGTGGGCGCTGGATGACCGCCTCAGGCCGGTGTTGGATGGCCAGACGCGCTGGGTGGAAGGGCGGGTTACCGGTTTGCCTCAGCAAACGGGCGATGGCGTGCGCTTCGTGCTGACCGACAGTCGGTCGCGTACTGCCCGGTTGCCCACGCGTATCCGGGTGTCCTGGCGTGGTGGACCGACTGTGCGCAGCGGTGAACGCTGGCGCCTGGCAGTCACCCTGAAGCGGCCGGCCGGGTTGCTGAACTTCCATGGGTTTGATCAGGAGGCTTGGCTGCTGGCCCAGCGCATAGGCGCCACGGGCACGGTAAAGGACGGAGAGCGCCTGGCACCGGCTGCCAACGCCTGGCGCGACAGTGTGCGTCAGCGTCTGCTGGCGGTGGATACCCAAGGCCGGGAGGCTGGATTGATTGCCTTGGTACTGGGCGATGGCTCTGGATTGACCGCTGCTGATTGGCAGGTGCTTCAGGACACCGGGACTGTGCATTTGCTGGTCATCTCCGGCCAGCATATTGGCCTATTGGCGGGGTTGATCTACGGCTTGATCGCCGGCCTGGCACGCTATGGATGCTGGCCCCGAAGCTGGCCGTGGTTGCCATGGGCCTGTGGGTTGGCGTTCACCACGGCGCTGGGTTACGGCTTGCTGGCCGGGTTTGGCGTGCCGGTGCAGCGCGCCTGTGTGATGGTCGGGTTGGTGTTGTTGTGGCGATTGCGCTTTCGTCATCTAGGGCTGTGGTGGCCTTTGTTGCTGGCGCTCAGTGGGGTGTTGGTGTTGGAACCGTTGGCCAGTTTGCAGCCGGGGTTCTGGCTGTCCTTTGCGGCGGTGGCGGTGCTGATCCTGGCGTTTGGTGGCCGTCTGGGGCCTTGGAATCTGTGGCAAGCGTGGACTCGGCCGCAGTGGTTGATTGCCATCGGGTTGTTTCCGGTCTTGTTGGTGTTGGGGTTGCCCATCAGCCTGAGTGCACCGTTCGCTAACCTGGTGGCAGTGCCGTGGATCAGCTTGGTGGTGTTGCCGCTGGCTTTGTTGGGCACCGCATTGGTGGGGCTGCCGTTCGTGGGTGAAGGATTGCTGTGGCTAGCGGGTGGGGCACTGGATGTCCTGTTCAAGGGCTTGGCGTGGCTCGCCGGGCAAATGCCGGCCTGGATTTCGGCCGAAGTGCCGTTGGGCTATTGGCTGGTGAGTCTGCTGGGGGCCGTGCTGCTCCTGCTGCCAAAGGGTGTTCCATTTCGTCTGCTCGGATTGCCGATGCTACTGTTGGCGGTGTTTCCCCCGCGAGAATTGGTCCCTCATGGACAAGTAGAGGTCGTGCAACTGGACGTCGGCCAGGGCCAATCGCTGATTCTGCGCACCCGTCATCACACCTTGCTCTACGACGCCGGCCCGCGCTCCGGAAGCTTTGACCTGGGCGCACGCGTTGTCCTGCCGTCGCTGCGAAAACTCGGGGTAGGGGAGCTGGATATGCTGTTGCTCAGCCACGCCGATGCCGATCATGCCGGTGGTTCGGCAGCCGTTGCCAAGGGCATGCCGATCAAGCGCGTGGTGGGCGGGGAAACTGAAGGTCTACCCCCATCGCTCGGCACTCAGCCGTGCGTCAGCGGCGAGCGATGGACCTGGGACGGCGTGACCTTCGAACTCTGGCAGTGGCCGGACGCCATTAGTGGCAACGCGAAGTCCTGCGTCTTGCAGGTGCAGGCCAATGGCGAGCGCCTGCTGCTGACCGGTGATATTGACCGCGCCGCCGAGCAGTCCATGCTCGCATCACCCCTGGCGGTGCGCACCGATTGGCTGCAAGCGCCGCACCATGGCAGTCGCAGCTCATCGTCCTGGCCCTTTGTGGAACGGCTTGCTCCGCGATCCGTGCTGATCTCGCGAGGGCGCCACAACGCGTTCGGCCATCCCCATCCACAGGTGATGGAACGCTACCGGCGATTGGGCAGCCAGGTCTATGACAGTGCTGAGCAGGGTGCCGTGCGTCTGCAGTTGGGGGCTTTTACGCCGCCGGTTGTTGCACGCAGTCAACGCCGGTTCTGGCGCGAGCGGTTACCTTAGGCGCGGCCGATGGGGTCTGTGGTCAACGCACCTATATGGTAAAGTGGCGCACTTTTTCGAGGGGACATTCACTGTGTGGGAATTGGTCAAATCCGGCGGCTGGATGATGTTGCCGATCATCATGAGCTCTATCGCCGCACTCGGCATCGTCGCCGAACGCCTGTGGACCCTGCGCGCCAGCCGCGTGACCCCCGAGCATTTACTGGGGCAGGTCTGGGCCTGGATCAAGAACAAGCAGCTCGACAAGGAAAAGCTCAAGGAGCTGCGCGCCAATTCCCCGTTGGGTGAAATCCTCGCCGCTGGCCTGGCCAACTCCAAACATGGTCGCGAGATCATGAAAGAGTGCATCGAGGAAGCCGCCGCCCGCGTCATCCATGAACTGGAGCGCTACATCAACGCCCTCGGCACCATCGCCGCCATGGCGCCGTTGCTCGGCTTGCTCGGTACGGTGCTGGGCATGATCGATATCTTCAGCTCGTTCATGGGTTCCGGCATGACCACCAACGCAGCCGTACTGGCCGGTGGTATTTCCAAGGCGCTGATCACCACGGCCGCAGGCCTGATGGTCGGTATCCCTTCAGTGTTCTTCCACCGTTTCCTGCAACGCCGCATCGATGAACTGGTGGTCGGCATGGAGCAGGAAGCCATCAAGCTGGTGGAAGTGGTGCAGGGCGACCGTGACGTGGACCTGGTTGGGGGCAAAGCGTGAAATTTCGCCGCAAGCAACGGGAAAACGTCGATATCAACCTTGCGTCGCTGATCGACGTGGTGTTTATCCTGCTGCTGTTTTTTGTCGTCACCACCACCTTCACCCGGCAGACCGAGCTGCGCGTCGACCTGCCGGAAGCCGTGAGCGGTTCGCCGGCCGAAGACCAGCAAGTCAAGCAATTGGACATCGCCATCAGCGCTGACGGGGTGTTTTCCCTGAATAACCAGTTACTTGAGAAAAACGACCTGGCCAGCCTGATGGATGCCTTGCAGAAAGAGTCCGGCGGCGACACTAAGCTACCGCTGTCGATCAGTGCCGATGGCAAGACCCAGCACCAGGCTGTGATCACTGCGATGGACGCTGCCGGCAAGCTCGGTTTCAGCCATTTGCGCATGACCACCGTCGAGGCGGCGGGCCAACCCTGATGGCCCTGTCCGATCGTTTGCTCAAGGCCTGGTACGAGGGCCATCCGGCACTTGCGCTGTTGCGGCCGCTGGAGTCCTTGTATCGCCGGGTGGTGCAGGGCAAGCGTGCACGCTTCCTGGCCGGTGAGGGCGAGATTTATCAATCGCCGGTGCCGGTGGTGGTGGTCGGTAATATCACCGTGGGTGGCACCGGCAAGACGCCGTTGATCCTGTGGCTGATCGAACACTGTCGACGCAGCGGCCTGCGCGTGGGTGTGGTCAGTCGGGGTTATGGCGCCAAACCGCCGCAGTTGCCCTGGCGGGTCGAAGCCAGCCACAGCGCCGACGTGACGGGTGATGAACCGCTGTTGATCGTGCAGCGCAGCGGCGTGCCGTTGATGATCGACCCCGACCGCAGCCGTGCGGTCAAGGCGCTGCTGGCCAGCGAAACCCTCGACCTGATCCTCTCCGACGACGGCCTGCAGCACTACCGTCTGGCCCGTGACCTTGAACTGGTGCTGATCGACGCCGCCCGTGGCCTGGGCAACCGCCGTTGTCTGCCGGCCGGGCCGTTGCGTGAGCCGGTGGAGCGCCTCCAGAGTGTCGACGCCTTGCTGTACAACGGCGCTTCCAGTGATCGAGACGATGGTTTTGCCTTTCGCCTGCAACCCACCGCGCTGGTCAACCTGCTGACCGGCGAACGGCAGCCGGTGGATCATTTTCCAGCCGGCCAGCAGGTGCATGCGGTTGCCGGCATTGGCAACCCGCAACGTTTCTTCACTACCCTTGAAACGCTACACTGGCAGCCGATACCCCATGGCTTTGCCGACCACGCGACTTACAGCGCCGAGGTCCTGAATTTTACGCCGTCATTGCCACTGGTCATGACCGAGAAGGACGCGGTGAAGTGCCGCGCCTTTGCCCAGCCCGACTGGTGGTACCTTGCGGTGGATGCGCTGCCGTCGCCGGCGTTCGTCGCCTGGTTCGACACGCAGCTGATGCGTCTGCTGCCTGCCCGTCTTTTGCCTTAAACCGCTGCTTTCCAGGAAACATTCATGGACACCAAATTGCTCGACATCCTCGCTTGCCCGATCTGCAAAGGCCCGCTCAAGCTCAGCGCCGACAAAACCGAGCTGATCAGCAAAGGCGCCGGTCTGGCTTATCCGATCCGTGATGGCATCCCGGTGATGCTGGAAAGCGAAGCCCGCACCCTGACCACCGATGAGCGCCTGGATAAATGACCACCGCCTTTACCGTTGTCATTCCTTCCCGCTACGCCTCGACCCGCCTGCCGGGCAAGCCGCTGCAACTGATCGGCAGCAAGCCGATGATCCAGTTGGTGTGGGAGCAGGCCTGCAAAAGCAGCGCCGAGCGCGTGGTGGTGGCCACCGACGACCCGCGCATCATCGAAGCCTGCAAGGGGTTTGGCGCCGAAGCGGTGCTGACCCGTGAAGACCATAACTCCGGCACCGACCGCCTGGCCGAAGTGGCCACCCAGCTTGGCCTGGCGCCTGACGCCATCGTGGTCAACGTGCAGGGCGACGAACCCTTGATCCCACCGAGCGTGATCGATCAGGTGGCCGCCAACCTGGCCGCCCATGGCGAAGCACGCATGGCCACCCTGGCCGAGCCAATCGAAGATATCGAAACCCTGTTCAACCCGAACGTGGTGAAGGTTGTCAGTGACAGCAATGGCCTGGCGCTGACGTTCAGTCGCTCGACCTTGCCTTGGGCGCGCGACGCCTTCGCCAAGCAGCCTGACGTGTTGCCGGAAGGCGTGCCTTACCGTCGCCATATCGGCATTTACGCCTACCGCGCCGGTTTCCTGCATGACTTCGTCAGTTGGGGCCCGTGCTGGCTGGAAAACACCGAGTCCCTGGAGCAACTGCGCGCCCTGTGGCACGGCGTGCGCATCCACGTGGGCGATGCGCTGGAAGCGCCGCCCGCCGGTGTCGACACCCCGGAAGACCTTGAGCGCGTCCGTCGCCTGCTGGGGGCCTGATGGAGGTTCTGTTTGTCTGCCTGGGCAACATCTGCCGTTCGCCCACTGCAGAAGGCGTGCTGCGCCATAAATTGCGCGAAGCGGGGCTGGCGGGGCAAGTCGAGGTCGCGTCCGCTGGCACGGGCGAATGGCATGTCGGCAACCCGCCGGACCAGCGCAGCCAGCGCGCGGCGTTGGTGCGCGGCTACGATCTGTCGGCCCAGCGTGCCCAGCAGGTTTCTCGCGCCGACTTTGCGCGTTATGACCTGATCCTGGCCATGGATCACAGCAACCTGCGCAACCTCAAGGCCCTGCAACCCGGCCAGGGCAAGGCGGAGCTGGACCTGTTCCTGCGCCGTTACGACGCCGAAGTGGACGAAGTGCCGGACCCGTATTACGAAGGCGAACAAGGCTTTGAACGGGTCCTGGACCTGATCGAGCGCGCCTGTGATTTATTGGTGATCGAATTGAAGGGGCGGTTATGACCTTGCAGGTGCTTGCGCAGGTGTCGCTCAAGCCATTCAACAGCTTTGGCATTGACGTGCGCGCCCAGCTGTTCGCCGAGGCCCACAGTGACGATGATGTCCGTGAGGCCTTGGCCTATTCAGCCACCCACGTGGTGCCGCTGCTGGTGATCGGTGGCGGTAGCAACCTGCTGTTGACCCAGGACATTCCGGCGCTGGTGCTGCGCATGGCCAGCCAGGGCATTCGTGTGTTGCACGACGACGGCACGCAGGTGGTGGTCGAGGCCGAAGCCGGCGAGGCCTGGCATCCGTTCGTGCTGTGGACCCTGGAGCAAGGTTTCTGCGGCCTGGAAAACCTCAGCCTCATCCCCGGCACCGTTGGCGCAGCGCCCATGCAGAACATCGGCGCCTACGGTGTCGAGATCAAGGATGTATTCGCTGGCCTGACCGCCCTGGATCGCCACACAGGCGAACTGCGCGACTTCAGCCTGGAAGAGTGCAACTTTGCCTACCGCGACAGCCTGTTCAAGCATGAGACTGCGCGCTGGCTGATCCTGCGGGTGCGCTTTGCCCTGAGCCGCACCAGCCATCTCAAACTCGACTACGGCCCGGTGCAGCAGCGCCTGGCGGGGCAGGGGATCACCGAAGCGACACCGAGCGATGTCAGCCGCGCGATCTGCAGCATCCGCCGGGAAAAACTTCCGGACCCGGCAGAGCTGGGCAATGCGGGCAGCTTCTTCAAGAACCCGCTGGTGTCCCAAGTGCTGGCGGCTGAGCTGCAGGCGCTGTATCCGGACCTGGTGGCGTACCCGCAGGCCGATGGACAGATGAAGCTCGCGGCCGGCTGGCTGATCGACAAGGCCGGCTGGAAGGGCTTCCGTGACGGCGATGCCGGCGTGCACACGTTGCAGGCGCTGGTGCTGGTCAACTACGGCGACGCCACGGGGCACGATATTGCGAACCTGGCCCAGCGTATCCAGCGCGACATAGCAGAACGTTTCAAGGTCGATCTGGAAATGGAGCCCAACCAGTATTAAGTCCCTTGAAACAAAAATGCCCCGCATCTTTCGATGCGGGGCATTTTTTATTGCGCTGGCAATCAGTCGTCGCGGCTCATGATGCCGAAGATCTGCAACAGGCTGATAAACAGGTTGTAGATCGACACATACAGGCTGACGGTCGCCATGATGTAGTTACGCTCACCACCGTGGATGATCGCACTGGTCTGGAACAGGATACACACCGAGGAAAACAGCACGAAACCTGCGCTGATCGCCAGTTGCAGGCCGCTGATCTGGAAGAACATGCTCGCCACCACGGCCGCCAGCAACACGAAGAAACCAGCGGTGATGAAGCCACCCAGGAAGCTCATGTCCTTGCGGGTGATCAGCACGTAGGCCGACAGACCACCAAACACCAGTGCGGTCATGGCAAACGCCGAGCTGACCACTTCCGCGCCGCCGGCCATGCCGAGGTAACGGTTGAGGATCGGGCCGAGGATAAAGCCCATGAAACCGGTCAAGGCAAATGCCGATACCAGGCCCCAGGCCGAATCACGCAGCTTGTTGGTCAGGAAGAACAGGCCATAGAAGCCGATCAGCACGACAAAGATATTCGGATAGCCGACGCGCATCTGCTGGGCCACGAACGCCATCACGCCGCTGAATGCGAGGGTAAGGGCGAGCAAGCCATAGGTGTTGCGCAACACGCGGCTGACTTCAAGCTGCTCAGCCTGCGCGTTACCATTCACTGCGTAATTCTGTTCGCGCATGGCGACACTCCTTCGGTTTTGAAACGTTCAGTCGCAAAGATCATAACAGACGCTCTGTAACAAGCTATGGCAAGAGTTTGACAGTGTGTTTCATTCGGGTATTATGGCGCCCGCTGAGACGGGATGGGCTACTATAATCCTGTGATGCACAAGGGAAATTGGCAGAGTGGTTGAATGCACCGGTCTTGAAAACCGGCGGACGTTAATAGCGTCTCCAGGGTTCGAATCCCTGGTTTCCCGCCAAACAGATAAAGAAATCCCGCGCGCCAGAGGCGTTGCGGGATTTTTTTTGCCTGCGGTTTGGATTTTTACCCCCGTCTGTACCCCAGTTTGTGACGGGATTTGCAGGGCACGTGTGGGCCTGTATGGCGGAGGGGGTGTGAGCGAAAGTGACAGACCTGCAGCGCCGCTACGGTATAGGCCTGTGCGGTAGGGCTGGCACTTCGACGAGTCTGTCAGCGCCAAACCTGCGGGCTGTCGCCGTGCTTGGGGGCGCCCGAGAGCACCATCCGACGCCGCCTGAGCAGCAATGCACGGTTCAGCGAGGCCGAATCCGAGCGGGTGGTGCGTCTGACACGTGTGTATGCCGAGGCAGTTGAACTGTTTGGCGGCGATGAGCGCGCGGCGTTGTTGTGGCCGAATACCCCGGCCGACTACCTGTCTGGCCAGCCGGCGATCTCGCCGTTACACCTGTCGGTGATGGACCCGGGTGCCCGCCTGATTGAGTCCCGTATCCGCCGCACCGCCCATTGCATCTTCTGATGCAGCTGTGGCGCATTTCAGCCTTCCCAGGTTTGTGTGGGTTGGGTGGCATCATGCCGATGGCAGTTGGCACATCTTGCCACGTTCGGTGATCTATGCGGCTGAACATCCTGCGCTGGCCATGGTTGAGGTATTGGCGCATATGCGCCTGAGCCTGGCGAACATCCCGTCGACACGCAAAGGGGGTTAAGCGGTACCTGGGTATTTCCTGGCGACCGTGCAGGCCGTCCCATTTCCAATATGTCGATGCTGATGTTGCTTCGGCGCATGAATCGCCAGGACATCACGGTGCACGGTTTTCGGTCATGCTTCCGGGATTGGGTGGCTGAATTGACGGGCCATGCCCACGAAGTGGCTGAAATGGCGCTGTCTCAAAAGGTTGGCACCAAGGTTGAGCGAGCCTATCTGCGTACGGATATGTTCGAGCATCGCCGGCAAATACTGGATGACTGGGCCGCCTACTGTGTTCCATTCCCCGAGAAGGGCAGCCTGAAGGTGGTGCTCGATTGTGAGTTCACTGACCTGAGTGCGCAGGCTCGGCTGATTTCCCTCGCATTAGTCGCCGTGACCGGCGAAGTGCTCTATGTCGAATTGCCCGGCAACTATGAGGTGCGCCAGTGCAGTACGTTTGTGCAGGAACGTGTACTGCCTCAGTTGAAGCCTGAGCAATGGGGGCTCGAATGGGAGGAGGCGCAGAGTGAAGTGGCGCGGTTTCTAAAGAGTTTTGCGCAGCCGTTGGTCATCTGTACCGATGCACCCGAATGGGATTGGCCGTTCTTCTGCCGATTGGCAGTGGCAGGGCGGCGGTGGCCCGTCAATGTTATTGCGCGCCCATGGGGCCTGAGCTGCCCAGTGATGACGTCGGATGAGGTGCAACACCATGCGTTAGCTGATGCTCAAGCACTGCTTGGGCGTTGGCAACAGAGCGCCCCGTTGCATCCCGCAGTGTCAGATGCGGCCACGTGCGAGACTGAGAGTGACATACCCTGATATTGGAGGGGGTCAGGTCCACCTAAATCCCATACCGCCGTGCCGGCTCGCACGACCCCTTGCCTGGTGATACCCAGGTAACCCTCGACAGGCGTTGTGCTCAACCTCGCGGTTGCAGCACCGGCACAATCAACCATCCCTATTGCGCCGGATTACGCTATAAAGGCACCCAAGTTGGTGATCACTGAGCAACCCTCAACTCGGGAATATGGAAGGAATCTATGCCTCTAAGTGACTATTGGAATGGCCCGGCGCATCGGCAGCGGGCGGATGATCTGGCACGCCAGCTTGTAGACTTTCAAGTGCGCTACGCGGAGCTGGAAACGCTCTCAAAGGTGGTCGGCGCCATGGAAGTCGCGGAAGTTCGAGGGCTGATTGAGCAAGAGAAAGGGAAGCTTGCAGCTGTCCGCCAGCAAACCCACAGTGCTGAGCGGGAAGTGGCGGCGCTCGCGCAACGTTCCGCTGAATTGAAGGGTGAGATTCTCGTCTGGGAAGAAGTGTTGCTTCTGGAAAGTTTTGCGCTTTATCAGCCCAAGTTCAAGCTGACCTCCAGCCAAGAATACAAATCTCGACTGGACAGTGTTCGCGACCGCCAGAAGGCAATGATCAAAAGCGCAGAGGCCGCGACTGGGAACATGGACTGGACGGTTAACGACAGTCAGGCGCAAGGGCGCAAGCTGGTCAACGACATGATCAAGTTGGTGATTCGCTCTTTCAATAACGAAGCGGATAGCTGCGTCGACAACGTAAAGTTCGACAACGTCGAATTGGGCGAGAAACGAATTCTTAAATCCTTTGAAGCCTGCAACCGCCTCGGCAAAATCATGAGTGTGGAAATATCGCGCCGGTACCTGAACCTCAAACTTGATGAGTTGCACCTTGCCCACGAGTTTCAGATCAAGAAGCAGGAGGAGAAGGAAGAGGCCAAGCGCGCCCGAGAAGAACTGCGAGAACAGCAGAAGCTTGAGCAGGAAATTCGTGCAGCGCGGGAGAAGATCGCCAAGGAGCGCAAGCACTTCACCGCAGCCATGCGTGACCTGCAGGCGCGCTTGGACAAAACCGAATCAGAGGAGGAGCGGGCGACCCTTTTAACCAAACTGGCGGAGGTTGAAGCCAGCTGTGCCGAGTTGGAAAGCGCAGAAAAGCTGATCGACTATCGCGAACAAAATGCCAAAGCCGGCTATGTATACGTGATCTCCAACGTGGGTGCGTTTGGCGAAGGGGTATTCAAAATCGGTATGACACGCCGCCTGGAACCCATGGACCGCGTCGACGAACTGGGTGATGCCTCGGTGCCGTTTTGGTTTGACGTCCACGCGATGGTCTTCTCGAACAACGCGCCAGCCTTGGAAGCGAAACTGCACGAACGCTTTGCGGCAGGTCGCCTTAATAAGGTGAACGGACGCAAAGAGTTCTTCCGTGCGGACATTGCCGAAATCGAGTCGGTTATTCGAGAAAACTATGATGCTGCTGTCGAGGTTGCCCACGAAGCGCCGGCGGAGCAGTATCGTGAAAGCCTTCGAATGGCGTTACCCAAGTCTGAAATCCTGCAAGCGGAGCGAGTTGTGGCGCAAAGCTGATGTTGCTGTTGGGGGGCTTGGTTGGCCGTTTCTCGTTGAGCAAGGGGCATACCGACGGAAAGATTTGCACTGCTGTTCGGATGCGGTTGGTTGCCAGAGGCAACTATCGGCCAAAAGCAGTCAGTCTCTACGAAATCAGGGACTATTCAGCGACTAGTTTTTTTTCAGCAGCTGTCACTTCGAGTAAAGCGGCCGCTATGATGAGGCGAAACGGATGTGACCTATTTATGACGGGGACTGCTATGAACGTGTTTATCAGCTCTGTAGTACGTAATTTTGAGCACTATCGTGCAGCCGCCAAAAAAGCAGTTTCTCTGTTGGGGCACACCCCAGTGATGTGTGAGGATTTTGGTGCAAGGCCCTATTCCTCTGAAGTCGCATGTATGACTGAGGTTGACCAGGCCGACGTAGTGGTGCTGATTCTTGGCGCGGACTTCGGCTTCAAAACCAACACAGGTGAGTCCGTCACTCAGCAGGAGTTCCATCGCGCCAAAGCTGCCAATAAACCCATCCTGGCTTTTCTGGAAGAGATTCCAGTCGAGGATGATCAAAAGCGCTTTCACTGGGAGGTTTCCGATTACGTCGACGGCCTTTTCCGTTCCACCTTCACAGGTGATCGCGATCTCTCAGACAAAATCATCCAGGGGCTAAGCCAACTTGCAGCCAGTCGCAGTGCCATTTCCGAACAGGAGTTCGTTCAGCACCTGCAGAATCGTAGCAACAGCCGAAATTGGAATAGCCGGCCTCGTGAAGATCGCCTAGAGCTCGTGTTTCTGCCGCAGCCCATTCTCTCGGGTACGTTGCGTTCCATGCACACCCAGCATGATGAATTCTTCCTCAAGCTTTCTCAGGCGGGCTTGGTTTCTATCAAGGGTGGTTACAAGTCATTTAACGAGGGAGACATCACCGGCCTAGATGCGGAGGAGGCCTCTTGGCGGCATCACGATAATGGGATGAGCTGGCTCTCTATTCCTCTGGCAGCCCCAGGAAAGGGCGGCGAATATTTTGCCTCCTATTACATCTCGCCCAGCCGGCTAAAACGCTTTGCGGAAGAAGCTTTTAGTTTGATTAGCAGAGGTAAGGGAGGCTGGTTCCAGTTGGGGATCTACGGAATTTCTCACCAAGTCTACGCAGAGCCGCCAAGCACCCCTGCATCGTCGATGTCCATGCCGCACCGCAGTGAGAAAAACATTGAGGAAAGAAAACTGCTGATTCCAGCGTCACAGGGCGTTTTCAACCAGTGGCTGGAAGACGCTTTGTTTCGAGTCGGACGCAAGCTTTCCTAAAGAATTGAGCGTGGCCAGCAGGCGGAAGGGGGATAAGCAACAATGAACCATTCGACCCCTTCGTGTCTCAGCTTGGCAGTTCTTCTAGCTTGAAGATTCGGTTGTCAGCCTTGAGCGCTGGAAAGGCTTCGCAATATGCATAGGGCTCGCTGAATGAAGTGCTGGGCGCATGAATGTTGAAGACCTTAACCTGGGGAGGGTGGCCGCTTTGACGTTCATGGCGAAGGTCGTTCAGAGACCCAGGCGCCTCACCATTTTGTTCGGCAATCGAAATCACTAGATCTCGAAGGGTTTCGATTTCTGCATCCGATGCTTCTGCATAGGTGGTCAGTCGCTTATGACTTCCAAACCCGCCACGGGTAGAGCCGATTCGATTCAGGTGCACGTGAACCACCGTTACGATCTTCATACCGAATACCTTATTGAAGCCCAGGATGCGCCTCCTTCCGGAGGCGCTGTGAGGTCGTAATCAGCCCTTGGGAGGATGGGGGTCGTTGCCATAGGAGTCACGTTCACGGATTAGGTTGTCCCGGCCGTGGATGAGCACTTCGCTTTTTTGGTTTTGAGCTATCTGACGAGCCGCGTCAGCAGCTTCCTTTTGAGTCCGATGGTGGGAGGTGTCTTTAGTATTGCCCTCACCCCGAACCGCCCAGCCTTCATCACGTTTCACGACGTGCTGATTTTTGCCTGCCATGGAACACCTCTACTAGTGAGTTGCCTGCCTAGTAGAAGGTAGCATCGAAACGGACAAATACAACATGTAGTGATAGATCGACTTGGAGTGCATGTATGTTGTGCTTTGTCTCAGCCAATCGGCCTGTCTTGCTCAAGCTTACGTGCAGAAGCAGAAGTGCCTCGCCGGTTCGCGACGCGGCTGCTCCTCTACTGTATCTATGAAAAAGGATGATCAGGCTAGCTAGCCTTTGGACTTAGGTAATGTAGAAATGTACGCCAAAGTGTTCGACAGGCTTTTGGACTACCCCCCGCTGGAGGACAGTCTGCTTTTGGCCGGTCAGCGACCGTTGCTCTGGTTAGCCATTCTTGTCCTTCCACATGTGGAGGACATGTCATGAGCATTATCGCTACCCGCAGCCGTCAGCCTTGGAACAAAGGAAAATTGGTTGGACAGAAACCCCCGCTACAACTGAGAGATATCTGGGCTATCCGAGTAAGGCTTCAAATTGCAGAAAGCACTCGAGATCTGGCTCTCTTCGATCTGGCTATCGATAGCAAGCTTCGGGCTTGCGACTTAACCAAGCTCCGCGTGCGCGACGTCGCCCATGGCGAGCACGTATCATCACGAGCCATGGTTATGCAGCAGAAAATGCAGCGGCCTTTGCAATTCGAGATTACTGAACAAACACGGTCCGCTCTCGCGGCCTGGATACGTCAGGCCCAGCTACGCAGCGAGGACTGCCTTTTCCCGAGCCGACTGCATAACTCAGACCATCTATCCACTCGGCAGTACGCTCGCATAGTCAAAGGCTGGGTGGAGGCCGTTGGGCTTGATCCAGCCTTGTATGGTACTCATACGATGAGACGTACGAAGGCGTCACTGATCTATCGCAGGACAAAGAACCTGCGGGCGGTTCAACTGCTGCTCGGCCATACGAAGCTGGAGAGCACCGTTCGATATCTGGGTATTGAGGTCGATGGCGCTCTGGAGATGGCGTAACAGACTGAGGTTTGAGATGTATAGCGACGGTCGAGATCAGACCGTCGCTAATCGACCCATAGCTGCCCTTGATTGAGGGCAGCAAACGGCCAGAAAGCGGCTTTCATTCAAGGCTGCTTCTTGGGCTTTACAGATGATCGAAGACGCCTACGAAATCAGGGTCGATTCACACCGCTGAAACTAGTGGACGCCGGCTCTGCGCTTGGCCCTATTTATCCTTATGGCCGATAGCGGCAATTAAACAGGTATCTCATAAAATCCTCCATTTATAAAATGTTCATTTTTAACTAGGGTTTGATACATGACATGTTGCCAGCTGTTCACTCTGCCGATGTAGCGGCTAGCTTCATCAGCAAGGTACTGGCGAACTGCGTCGGGCCCTTTGTTAGTATACAAACGATTCAAGGGGTTTCGCAGAGTAACCATATCATCAGTTGCGTTTGTCATATAATTATAACCGAGCTTCACGACACTGAAGTGCCGCGCCACACGTTGCTTTGAGGTTTCGTCCCAATGGCTAGGGGGCGATACAAAGTATTCTAGTGTCGGGGGGCCGACTACATTTAACGAGGCCGAAATCCACTGCTCCTGAGAGAAGTCATCATAGTATGGATGAAGGCTTTGCTCGCCCACTGTGTTCGGCGATTTTGCTTTTTTTGCATTATTACAAAAGTCACAGGCCGGGATAAGATTGGTTGGGCATATTGCCAAATCTGGATATTTGGATTTAGGTAAGTGGTGATCTAAAACAGTAACCGTTCCAATGCCACATAAAGGACATTTGGTTGAGGAGCTTCGTATAGCATTATAGTATTTTCGAGCGCTGCCCCGAGTTGCACTCAGGTGCGTGGAGTACATCGCCGCAAGCTCATCTTTCGTTACAGCTCCAACGGATGTAACTTGCTGGAATAGATAGAGACTTTGAGTAGCGCCCCGAGTGTCATATGTTGACGCTGTAACTCCGAGAGAGCCCTCAATGCTACGGAGTCGGGCCTCTAGTCCAAGATCCTTGGTTCCAAGGATGCAGGCATTAATGACCTCAGCGTAGCTGAAAGTCGGCTTTGGCAATGTCCGCATACTTATATGTCCGTGTCAGAAATAAGACTCAATGCGCGGGCTAATGCTCTACCTTCAGCACCTAGCTCGCCATCAAACTCTGCGACTATTTGCTCGTATGTACGACCAATTGCTTTCTGTGAAATTATTTTGTGGTAGCCAGTTTGAGTAAGTTCGAGATTAAAAACTTCACGCGTCAATACACCTACATTCTCGCCAAAAGTCTTAATTTCTGGCCTTTCTGCACTTACTTCATGACCTGATCGAGAAAGTTTCCAGACGCAGCTCGCTGGAACTTCCTGTAAAACAACAGGGGAATGAGTGGCAATAACTCCCACTCCGTTACGGTTGACCAAAAGATCATTAAGTGCGCGTATGAACGCCGACAGTAGTGGTGGGTGCAAATGGCACTCGGGCTCATCGATTAAAACTAATGATTTCTCCTCAACCAGCTCCACAAGTCTCGTTATAGCAAGGATGACGATAGCGTGCCCGGAGCTTAAGTTTTTATATAACCTTTTCGCCGCCGCTTCAATTTCCTCCTTAGGTTCCTCTGATAACTGGGAAACATTTATTTCTGCAAACAGCGGATCAGACTCCAATGTGCTCAAAGCCGTCCTCCAGCGGTCTCTGCGAACGCCATCCAAACAAACAAGCACGCTGTTTGCAAATTCGACCGCAAGCTCAGAGCTTCCTTTTACTCGCGGCTCAGGTAGAGGCGGTGAATTTATAGGAGAGCCAGGCAGTGGTTCACGAGTGATCAAACCAATATACTGATAAGGAAGAGTATTGCCTGATACCTTTCCGCCTAAAGGGCCTTTTGAATCGAAAGCGCTGAATGAAACCGCGACAAGTCCGGCAAAACCTAGACTACGTGCGTTGCTGCTAAATGGTATGGGAGGGAATTTTCTGCTGCGTAACTGCCCACTAGGGGAATCTGGATCTTCATTGGGGATGTCCAGAAATGACCTGGCGAGCATATCAAAACACCGGCTTTTACCTACCCCATTACGCCCGATGATTACGTGGGTATTGGTAGAAGGCAATGACCTCGGGACAACCTCGAACTTTAATGTCGGTGCGGGTGTTATTGCAATTGGATCTTCAGGGAATGCATATTCAAAAGAATATGGTGTCAGTACCATCTCAGCTTTGGCCAGAAAACTAAAACGCTCTTTAACTCTATTAACGTCGACGTCCCTAAGCAATGAGTCACGAAATACTGGCTCTCCTTCATGCTCGGCTAGGATGTTTAAGTTGAAAGCGCTGTCGCGTATGCCTTTTAAATAGCTTTCACGTATGGAATCGCCTAAGGAAACTAGAGTTTCATAATAATTCTCATCTTGTCCAAGAGAAAAGAACTCGCCTCCTAGATCATCGAAGAAAGGGGGTAGCACGGTAATTCCTGCCGTTTCTATCATGCCTCGTCTAGCTATCTTTACGAATCCTAAAGTAACTGATTGGTTAGCCCCGACCACTATTGATGCTTTGAACATGGTATGCCATTTGAACCAGTCATTCCACGAATCCCCTGCAATTAAGCAGAACGGTTCGCCCGTAAATGGGGGGGCGATCTCAAAATAGAATTTCAACGCGTATCCTCTTAGTGTCCGTGCTAGCAACGCATCATTGCTCGCGATTATTGGTTTGAAACGCTATCATGCGATCTATCGATTCAATAGTCGGCTTCTTGAAGCGTTTAGGGCTGTACATCTGTCGAACCCTGACGGAATATTACGGTGCCATTGCTAGAGATAAAGTGCAGCTGTCGCAGTTTTGGATGATTTTCGAGCGAGAGTTCGCCGTCGATATAAAGGCTTTTAAATATGTTGCCATGTATATTCTGACGTTTTACATTTGGGTCACGGGCTTGGGGATAACGGTCTAGGATTCGGGCGACTCTGTTGGTTTCGCTAATCGAACTGGTGCTTGCATTAGCAGGCAGGGCTCGTATGCTTTCTGCTTCTTTGTCCCTGCTCTGTTTGGGAGGCAAGGTCAGCATCTCCGCTTTCTGACTCTCGTCAGTTGCTATCTCTGGAGTGTCGTTCATATCGAATCCTTTCAACCGCACAAAATTGGCCAGGTGCCAGCATTGCCGGTGTACAGGGTCAAGTCAACAGGTAATGAGAATTGCTGTACTGTGGCCGCAGTAACTATCTGTTAACAATAGGCGACCCTGGGATTAGGTAGGGTTGCCGAGCGTGAAGAGTAATGAGCACGGGAGATGGCGTGGAGAGTCTAGCTCCCGACCAACTCTGCTTTTAGAAGCACTGAGGTCAACAAATCCCATTCGGAAGTTGAGGAGTGTAACTACACTTGCGTATAGATGCGTTGTGAAATCAGCGGGACTCAATAAGATTATGCTCACTATCGCGAAGGTGTCGCGCTTGTTGAGCTGAACTTTTGAGCGGGTCAGATCTAAGGAGTGTCAGGTGGAAACGTTCAGCGAGGCTGTAATTGTGTCTGCATCATTCCACGTTCCCCCAAGTGTGCTCCATTCATTTCACTTGCTCAAAGGACGCTTCGACACAATGATGACGTAAAGCTCATTGCTTATCCGTGGAAGCGAACTCCAGGATTCGAGGCTGACGTCACGACCATTAGGGCCTTACCGGCCATGACTTGTAGCGTCCTCTGCTTACTTTGAAAACCGAGGTATTCCCACCAAACCTGCCGATCTTCTGGATCATTCCTGCTTGCAGTACCGGTGGCACAATTCAGGCAAGCTCTATCAGCGGTCTTTCAAAGAACAACAGACCATTCAAACTGGCGAGTCTCTCCCGGTGACCATGGTCTGTAGCAACGTAGAGGCGCCTATCTACCTCGCACAGGCCAGTCGACGAATAGCGTGCTTACCTGATTTCGCCGTCAAAGATAACTTGGCTGACGGGCGTTTAGAAAAGGTACTTACCAACAGCCTTACAGGTGGTAGTACCTTTCACGTCGTTTGGCCTAGCAGTGGAAAAATGGCGCCCAAGGTACGTGCATTTGTGGACTTTGCCGTAGAAAACTTTTCCAAGGGGCTGGTCAGCTAATTATGTGTGCCACTGGGATGATTTGGCTTCATAGACCCAGCGTCCGCTTCGGCCGATTTCTGCCAGTCACGACAGGCAGAAGTCGACCCACAGGTGCCGTCGGTGGAAAATCCTTATTCGCCAAACTTACCAATCCTGATGGGCCGAAGTCGGGGCGTAATCTTGCAGATTTGGTTTGAACGTACCGCCTCCACAGGCGGCGTTTCGGCCCCTTCGATATACCTCAAGCAGCAAGAGCAAGCCTAGTTAGGATAAGTCGATTACTATTCATTTTTCGGCGGCTTTGATCTATCAATAGCCTCGCAATCGGCCATGACCTGAGCCAACTGCTCTGGGTCATCAAAGTAATCTCCTTCTTTTATGATAATCGTCGGGGCCGTAGGTAGAAGCAATTCCAGCTTTGACTCTACTTCATCCATAATAGGCATTAGAATCTTTAAGTCTCGGCTAATTAATATTTTTGCCTGCTCAAGAGATTCGATACCTTCATGAATCCTTTCAAGCAGCCTTATTTTCATAGCTAAAAGCTCACCTTCTCCATACATATCCGAATAATCACGTTTCAGAACCTTGTCTGCTGTGTCCAGGAGAATTTCCGAAACCTCTTTTAAAATTATATCTTTTGGTAAGATGGTATCGGGAAAGTATTTTTCAATCAGCACCTTGGGCAAATCTTTAAAGTTACACCTAGACGCTAGCCGCCGAAATAAATAAGGCTTCCATACCTGCGAGCTAAACCTATGTATTTTATTTCTGGCAACCAATGGGCGGCAATAACGAAGCTCCATGATCGCCACTTGGTTATCGATAAAATTTAGCATCGACGTATTTAGCGTCATTTTAATTTCCGCAACCTGCTTGAGCAACGACTTAAGCTCTTCAGGTTGCAGGTAGCGAAAGAACTCTGTACTGAAACCAAAAAAATCTGCAAGCCCAAGCCGCACCCTTTTATTCGAAACCTGCTGCCCAACACGTTGCTGTATGACCTTCAAATCGTCATCTGTGAGCAATTTTAGACCATGATCCGCAAGCGCCTTCCTTACAATTCTATCTGCTTCACTGTTATCAATAACAGTTCGAATGTTAAAAAACTCTTGTAGAAGGTCTGTATATTTCGATACGCGACCGGAAAGATCTGACAGATTCGAAAATTGGAAGCTTATAGATCTCAAGAGTTTGCTTATCTCATTCATAGGTATGGCACTGCGAAATTTAATAAAGGCCTCATAATCCTCGCTTACATCTTTCGCGTATCTTTCAATGCCGCCATTTTTTATATGAGTGTCAATCTCATGGCTAAATCCATATATGAGCTTTAATGCCTGCTCAGTGCAGTCATTTGAAGAATAAATGTAGTATGTAAAGTTTTTTGGATCAGGGATAATTGACTCATCTAAAATAGAGTGCAGCAGAAGCTTTATTAACTCTTTCAATACCTGTGGCAAAGTCAGTCTGGCAGAGTATTTCTTGCATTGAATTACGCCGTTAGAGATGCTATCCAGATATAGCGTGCAGTCTCGCCCACGCTCCCCGACCCCTTGCATTAGAGCGATTTTATTCGACGTGATAAATATTCCGGTCTCAATCTCTCGCTTAATAAGCTTGTAACATAAAATTTCAAACTCCCTATCACTTAGCATCGACAGTGGTAATGACTGAAAGCTAGCGTCTGTGGCTGTCGGCTTATAGCCAATAGAGCTTTCTTCATGAAGCTGCTCAGCTGTTATTTCGTAACGCAAATCTCACCTCCAATTTTACGAATGTCTCGGCTTGTCACCGTCCCTCAAGAACCATAATACCTGCGGCAGCAAAATATTGGATGCCAACTCTCAACTCTAACAACGGATGACGTTAAGTTTTTAGCGAAAATGTATTGAAGGCATCATGGACGCGGGTAGGAGACTCAGTTACTGCTTTTGGCCGATAGCCGCCTGCCGCATCGGCGCTGCCTGATCATGGCAAGGCTTAATAATGTGAGCCCTTAGTCCGACATGACCACCACTGAAGTTCGAGAAAACTCACCACCCAATATCTGCCTTTAATCACGGGGACCTAAGGGCACCTGAAACCATGATCGCGGGCCAGTTCGTTAGAACTGAGCTGCGTTAAGCCTTCGTATTCAGACCTAACACATCTCGTAACGATTCGTTGTCCGGCCAGTGCCGGTGCATCAACCACCAAACGCATGCTTGGCCAATGGCCCGACTAATGCCCCCTATACCTTGAAGGTGGATGGCGCACAGCTTGTCACTCTTGGACTTCTCTGACGGAGTGTCATTGTGGCCGTGCGTTTCAAGCGATAGCAGTCGGTAAAACACCGTATACAAGTCCAGGATGCCAGCTTCCTTTGCTTGCTCCTCGATGCTTCTGCGTTTAGGGTTCTGCTTTTTCTGCTCATTAGCCAAGTAGTCAGCTGTCGCGTCTTCTCCCGTATGGCGGTCACGGATCTTGGCGGTGCCTGCTTTCAAATTGATCCTTAAGGCTTTCGCCATTTCCACTGGACCTGCACCGATCTGAGATTCCGCATTTTCGACCGATCTGATGCTCCAGGAAACCGTGATCAATTGTTCAAGCAAGCTTCGGCTCAAGATTCCCAAGCAGGCGGCATTTCGCGCAGCGCCTAACGCCGCAGCTCCACTCACTAGATCTGCCGCACGCTTCAACTGTTGACGAACTAAGGTGTCACGCGGATCAGCCGATTGAGAGGCTTTCATCTGGGATGAGGCAATTAGGAACGTGGATTGGGTATTCAACGACTCAACCAGTCCATCAATATCTGCAGAGGGGATGCTCATTCGGTTCCAAGACCTTCTAATCTTTGGGATATAGGACAATATTCAATGGAAACGCTTTTATCCACCTGGTAGCGGCGATCATACCTCAGGCGTTTCCCACCGATCCCCAGCACGTTTAAGCGCACGATTTACAGAACTCTCGCATCAAGCCAGCCGAGCACGCTCCACTGGCCCTTTCGGCTACGCCGGTTCGACCACCTCACACCCAACCAGTGGAGAAATAGGGCTTCCAGAAGAGATTGCATTGCTCTCTGCCTGACTTGTCGGTGCTGGCATTGCGACATAGTATCTGTCTATCCTCGAAACATCAGGTGGACGGGCAGGGGCAGTCCAACGCAATGGAAGGTGTGAAATGACAACTCAAAGCGGCAGCGAACGCGGGTCAGTATGGCGTCAATGGGATTTGCATATTCACACTCCAGCTTCATTCGAATGGCGAGGAGCGAAGCTCGACCGGAAATACCTGGATTCAGCTGCGAACAAAGCACTTGTTGATGAAATGATCAAAGCGCTTAACCAAGCGGAGCCCGCAGTTTTTGCCCTTATGGATTACTGGACGTTTGACGGATGGTTTGCGCTCAAGCGCAGATTGGCTGAACCGGACGCTCCGAAGCTTACTAAGACCGTTTTCCCTGGCATAGAGCTAAGACTCGCGGCTCCAATGAAAGGTCGTCTGAACGCCCACGTGCTTTTCTCAAACGAGATTGATGACCAGATCTTGAAAGATTTCTTGGCTCATCTCCGTATAGCACTGAACGGCAGAATCTTGTCTGATGCAGCCCTTATAGCCTTTGCTCGAGAAGCGCCTGAAGGTTTGTTGAAGCCGCATGGCATCAAACTCGAACAGATCGTAGATGATGATGAGCTGGCCTATGTGGCAGGCGCGAAAATCATCGAGCTGACGTGTGAAAGCTATAAAGACGCGATTGCTAAAGTCCCCGATGACCAGGCTATCGGCTTCATGCCCTACGACACCAATGATGGCTTGAGTGATGTGAAGTGGACCGAACACTATGCCTATTTTCTTGGGTTAGTCAGGTGCTCGCCCATTTTCGAAAGTAGGAACGCTGATTTACGTTCGGCGTTCGTTGGAGAGAAAACGCCTGGCAATGCTGGCTTTTACGCGGGCATCAGGAACGGCTTGAAGGATGTCTCGAGGCTTGTCGTGGCAGGTAGCGACGCGCACTGCTTCATAGGTGCGGGAAATCCTGACAAGCGTGGATACGGAGATTTTCCTTCAGACAAGAAGACTTGGATCAAAGCTGATCCCACCTTCCGGGGGTTGCAGCAGGCGATCCGAGAACCTGCGAAGCGTTCGTTCATAGGATTAACGCCTCCCAAGCTTGAGCACATTGCCGGAAACAAAACGCATTTCATCGACCAAGTCGTGATCAGCAAGGTGAAGGACTCTGTTTTGGCTTCACAGTGGCTAGGCGATGTGCGTCTTCCTTTAAATTCCGATCTCGTTGCGATCATCGGCAACAAGGGGAGTGGTAAGAGTGCCTTGGCCGATGTTTTGGCTCTTCTGGGCCATTCTCGGCAGACCAACCACTTCTCCTTCCTTCGCAAAGAAAGGTTCCGGGGCAAAAGTGGCGAACCTGCCCGCCAGTTCGAAGGCTCTCTCGTTTGGCATGACGGGACCGTCACCATCTCCAACCTTAACATCGACCCACCTGCCGAGAAGGTGGAGATGGTGAGGTACATCCCACAAGGGCACTTTGAAGATCTCTGTAATGCCCATGTCACCGGCCAGTCCAATGCCTTCGAGGATGAGCTTAGATCGGTCATTTTCTCTCACACCGACGACGCCATCAGATTAGGCGCATTGGATTTCAATCAGCTGATCGAGCAACAAGAAAGCACCTTCCGCCTTCAACTGAATGAATTTCGCAAAGACCTCAAGCGGGTCAATCTTGAGATTGCAAACTATGAAAATCAGCTGAATCCACTGATCAAAAAGAGCCTGGTCGAACAACTGGGCCTCAAGCAACGGCAGCTGGCTGATCACGAAGCCGTGAAGCCTGCGGAAATGGAAAAACCATCTACTGATCTATCACCTGAGCAACAAGTGACAGCTGTGACCCTTGAAAAAATCGCTGCCGAACTCAAGCGTCTGGAAGAGGGGCGGACCGCAGCCAATGATGCGGCCTCTCAGCTGGCCGCCAAAAGCAAGGCTTTGAAGGATGTGAGAGAGCAGGTTCGGATGCTCCAACGCACTCATGACCAGTTTGTCGAAGACACGAGTAAAGACCTGGCCCTATTGGGCGTGCCAGTTATCGACCTTGTGAAAGTCGAGATCAAATACGACCCGTTGGAGCAATTGGCAGAAGCGGTACTGGCTGACCAAGCTGCCGTAGGCAATAGCACCAAAGCGAGAGAAGATGCGCGTCAGAAATTGTTGGAGCAGCAGACCGAGGCCAAAGCGCGGCTGGATCTGCCGCAACTGATTTATCAAAATTATCTGCTCGCGGTTGATGACTGGCAGCGAAAGCATCATGAGCTGGTTGGTACCGCAGATGCCCCGGAAACAGTGAGAGGGCTGGAGGCAAGGATCGCGCAGATCCAAGCTCTGCCGGAATTGCTGAAGATCCAGAGAGCTCACCGGCAAAAGCTAGCAGGTGATGTCTACGACATTCTTGATGAGCAGCGACGGGCGAGAGAGGCATTGTTCAAGCCGGTTCAGGAACTCATTCAGAGTAACAGCCTGATTCGCGACGAGTACAAGCTGGGGTTCAAAGCGAAACTCGGAGGCTCAATTGACGCCTTTGCCACCAGCCTGTTTAGCTTGCTGAAGCAGAACGTTGGTGAATTCCGAGGTGAAGATGAAAGCTTCAATACGATCAGGCGGTTGGGCGAAGCTGTGGACTTTGATAACCGTGAAGAAGCGGTCGCGTTTGCCCAAGACCTGCACGACAAGATTTCGGCAGCGGCAGCTACGATTGGAGAAAAAGTCGAGTACGGAATCGACTCGATGCTACGCAAAGACAAGAGCTCGAACGAGGTTTACGACCTGCTGTTCGATCTTTCGTATCTTGAGCCTCGATATTCACTACTGTTTCAGGATGCAGAGATTGAGCAGCTCTCGCCCGGCCAAAGGGGCGCTCTGCTCCTGATTTTCTATCTCTTGGTGGACAAGGGACGTAACCCCATCATCCTGGATCAGCCGGAAGAGAACCTGGACAACGAGACGGTAGTGAGCCTTTTGGTGCCTGTTCTCACCGATGCTAAGAAACGTCGACAAATCATCATGGTCACGCACAACCCTAACCTTGCTGTTGTCTGCGATGCTGAGCAGATCATTTGGTCTCACTTCGACCGGGCGAACGGCCAGAAAATATCTTACACCGCAGGCGCCATAGAAAGTCCTGCTATCAACGGCCATGTAGTCAAGGTGCTTGAGGGAACAAAGCCTGCATTTGATAACCGCAGGTTCAAATACCACTGAGAAATGGTCCGCCGCGCTTGGTCCATTCTGCAATTTTCTCGTAGCCTGAGGGGGGGTGACGTTAGGGTTTGGACTCAGGTGGTTGAGGCCGAGTGATATGCCATTTGCGAGTGTCGATTATTGCCCATTCTCTGCAAGTCGTTGCTATGGCATATATGGCCAAGCTGAATTTAAGGGCAGGGCAGCCAGCACACCTTCTTTCTGATTGAGAAAAAGCTGTCAACTCCAACAAAGCCTGATGCGGTTGAGCGAGTGAAAGTACTGATATCCTCTCCGCCGTACCCTAATTCCATACGATACCCCAGTCTGTACCCCCGTTTCTGACGCGATTCGCTCGGATGCCATGACTGAATATGAAACCGTGTTCGCAACCGAATATCGGCTTCAGCCCTATCTATTCTAGGCCGTTGAGCCTTCCTGGTGCAGCCTGGTTCAGCATGAGATGTTCGAATGAAAAGCCTTTTGGCGGCCTGGTTTCCCGCCAAGATTCAAACAAAAGCCCCGCGAATGCGGGGCTTTTGTGTTTCTGATGGCCCGTAATGCGTCGCGCAAAATATTTGATCGTTTCCGCATCATTTCCGGCAGTTTCCGCAACTCGCTGCCAGCGGGTCGGTTTCAGGAGCTGGCGTGACGATACACCGTCACTGGGTGCCGGCTATGACGTCAAATTGAGTGGGTGCCGACACCGGCTTTCTCTTAAACAGAATCGATTTGACCTGTGTTTGCACATATCGCTGTGACGCTGGTGTGGGTGACGTGAACAGTCCCAGCAACGTTAATCCATCCTCTTCGAGATCCAGCGAACCGGCCAGCGTCAGTACTGTGTCACCGCTTTTTTGCGCAGCGGTAAGGCTTACCGATTGTAGTTGCAACCCGCCCGTACCCGCGTTGATATCGGTAAAACCGGATACTTCGACACGCTCGGTGAGGGTCGTCAACGTACCGCTGACACAGCCTAATGCATGCTGACTTGACGCACCGACGTGCAGTTCCAGGTTATATCCCTCGGTCGCCAGCCATGAGCCATTTAGCGGGTTGTCTTGCTTCGAAGCCAGAGTAGGGGCGACAGGATGTGGTTCTATGTCCCTACCTGTAACCCGTCGATAGCTCAGTTTGTCGAGATACGTTCCTTGATTGGCCAGATCGGGAAAGTCGCCGGTGGCGATGAGCAAATGCGATAGCTCGAGCCGATCCTCGCCTGCAATCGGGTGGAGCTGTCCGCACAACCCCGATACCCAATGCCAACTGGGGTCAGCCTGCTGTTCATCCAGCGCGTGCCAGTCTATTGCCAATGCCACGGGTAACCCTTTTTCCTGTGAGGGGCTGGTACTCGGTTGATAACCTGTTATCGCATATCGCCCCGTTGAACCCGTGGAAGATTGATACGAGCCGGTTATCACATTGCCGGTAACCGCCAATGTCATCACTGAGCCGTAGTCATTTTTCCAGGTGCCTGCGACGGACAGTGGCTGTGTTGTTTCGGCAGCAGCCACGGGCGGTTTGAACACCAACTTTCCACTGGCCAGCGGGCGAGCCCCAGCCTCAAAGCGTCGAGACGATGAGCGGCTGATAATCTGAGGGCCCTTTGGCCGATTGAACAACCACACCCCAACGGGCGCCAGTGAGTAAACGCCGGGTCGACATTGCACGACACGATATTCGTAGACGGTGTAGCAATACTCCATCACCAGCGAACCGACCAGCACCAGATCGGCCAGTCCCAACGGCTCGAATTGGGGAAGGGTTTTGCCCTGGTCCGGCCCTTCCTCGATCAGGACGTTGTACAGATCGGGACCGAGGGTAATCTCGCCATCGGCGAAGCCCAGGACGACCTGTGGGCTCCCGCCTTGGGCAATGCGCTCAAGGGTTTGACGCATTAGCCGGTCATCCCCTTTGAACTGCGATGAGCCGGAATCCAGTGCGAAGGTGACGTTCCTGGCCAAGACATCCCCGCCCACGGTGTAAGACACCAAGGGTGTCGACCAGATGTATTCCACGCCGCGTACTTTGCTGTAGAGCGACCACGGCAGAAACAGGTGTGGGCCGCGAGTTTTGTCAGCTTCCACGGCGCCCATTTGGCAGACGCCCCTACGCGAAGCAGGGTCCCAATCGAAGGCAACGAAGGGTTGATGGGGATCGATTTTTCCACTGCTCATCAACGTCTGAAACACAAACGAACTTCTTCCGTCGACGTAGGCGCTGCTGCTGGGTAAGCCCATGCCACCGTCCCAGTCTAATTGGTGAAACTGCGTACCGGTGTAGTCTGCCGCCAGTAGCAGTTGAGTGGGTAATGCGGTGTTATTCAAGGTCAATACATCCGAACCGGACTCTACCTGCATCGTGCCCCAGGGCCCGAAACTGTAGGGTCGTTGTAGGCAATCGGTGAAGGTGAAGCTGCTGGACGCCTGATAGTCAAACCGTCCCGCGCTGTAGTGCTGGCAGCGGTCGGGCGAGCACAGGGTGGAGGTTATCCAGGTGATATTGGTTCCGGTGTCCAGCGACAGCTTCAGGGGTTGCCCTGGTGTGCCTACCGGTACAAGGGTGTACCAAGGTGTGGCGCCGTTGTTCTGAAATGGGCCGCGTTGCATGGTGAGGGTGAACCCGTCACGCCATTGTTGATTGTCCATAGTGAATTCCGTTTCTGCGGTTTGATGGGGTCATCCGATCGGATGACCCGTTTGAGGTCTGTCGTTATTCAAACGCAGGGGCGGGGTGCTGGCTGTCAGTCACATGGATCACACAAACCAGAAAGCACGATAGGCATTGTGCTAATCCAACGCCTTGCCCTCGGTTTCAGGAATGAACAGCGCGAGTAACACGGTTACCAGCATGAAGGCATTGATAAAGGTGGTGGTCATGTTGAACGAGGCGCCGTAAGCCACCAGCGCGCCGATCAACGACGGCGCCAGGATATTGGCCACGCGCTGGGAAAAAATTGCCCAGCCATAACCGATGGTACGCAGCGGCGTCGGGTACAGTTCGGCGATCCAAGTGCCCCACACGCCCCATGCCCCCAGGCTGAAGAACGCCAGGGCGAAGTTGCTCAGGTACAGCATTTCCAGGCTTTGAGCGTTGGCGAAGCCGTAGCCGGCGAGCACAGAGGCGCTGATGAAACCGATGATGATGTATTTGCGGCCATAGCGATGAGTGAGCCACGACGCTGCCATGTAGCCAGGGATCATGCACAGTGCCGACAGCGCGATAAAACCGTAGCTTTGCGGCAGGCTCAGCCCGCGTTGCTGCAACAGCGTCGGTAGCCAGGTCTGCAAACCCCAGTAGCCCCAGGAGAACGTAAAGTTCACCAGAATCTGCAACGCACTGATCCTGAACAGCGCGGGTGAAAACAGCTCCCGCTGGCGCCCTAACGTCGTTTGGTCCACTTGCAGCAAGCAATCCTCAGGTACTTGCACGGTGCCTCGGCTTAATCGCGTGATGACCGCGCGTGCCTGCGGTTGGCGTTTGGCGCTGGCCAGCCAATACGGCGACTCCGGAACACAGCGCGCCACCACCCATGCCCACAACCCCCCCAGTGAACTCACCGCAATGATCGTGCGCCAACCATAGGGCATCAGCCATACGGTCGCGCCCAGCGCCAGCAACATGCCGATTGGCCATCCCGAGGCCAGGTACACGGTCAGCGCGCCGCGATGGCGTACTGGCAATAGCTCCTGATAGTGGGCAAACGTCACCACCATCATGCCGACCGCGGCCACGCCCGAGAGCAGCCGTAACGCGTAGAGCGAGGCGTAGTCGGGGGCAAACGCACTGGCCAGCGAGATCACGCCGTAACTGGCCAGGCTCCAGACCACCGCGCCCTTGCGGCCGATACGTTCGGCCAGCTTGCCCCAGACCAGTGAGCCCAGCAGCATGCCGATGAACATGGCGCCGATCAGGTGGCCGACGGCGAGCGCATCCAGGGAAAAATCCTGGGCGATCAGCGGCGCGGTGTAGACGATGATCATCATCTCCCACGCCTCAATGGCGAACACAAAAAACAGGGCAAGGCAGCACTTGAGGTGCTCGCGGGTCAGGGGTACGTCTCTGAATACATCGCCCACTTGCCGAGTGGAGGTGTAGTTGCCTTGTGCGGGCATTGGCGTGACGTCGCTCATAGGGAGTGCTCCAAGTAAGGGCTAGGCTTGCACACGGTTACCAATTGGCGCCGGGCCTTGAAACAGGCCAAAGGCTTTGATTTCGGCTTCCGGTGGTGGCTCGCAACTGCCGACGCGGCTGGGGCTCCAGCCGAAGCGCTGCTTCATGCCTGCCATGGCTTCGGCCATCTTGAACGCGGCGACCACCGGGTCGATCACGGGGACGCCGACCTCGCGCTGCACCTGTTCGAAGAAGCCAAATTCGATGGTGCAACCGAGGATGATGGCCTCGGCGCCGTCTTCCTCAACGGCCAAAAAAGCCTGTTCAATGATCCGGCGACGGGTGAGGGCCGGGTCTTTCTGGAACTCATCGACGCCCATGCCCAGCGCGCGCATAGAGGCGAGTCGATCCGCCGCGCCGTAGCCGCGAACGCGCTCGCGCATTTGCTCCATCCATTTGTCACGCCCGACGATGATCGAATAACGGTTGGCCAGTTGATCGGCGATTTGCAGGCTGGCCTGGCAGGGCGCAACGACCAGGCAATTGCCGGAGATTTCCCTGGCATCCTCCAGCGCCGGATCGTAGAAGCAGCCAATCACCAGCGCATCGATGTTTTGCTGAGCGCAGTCGCGGGCGATGCGTACCGTGCGCTCGTAAGTCATGGCCTCGTAGGCCCGGTACTCCAGGTGTGTCGGACTGTGCTGCATGTCGAACGACACTACTTCGATGTGTGTCGAGGGTTGTTTGATGCCGTGCAGCAAGTCGGCGATGGGTGCGTCGAACATCGAGCAACCAATCGGGTTAAGCCAGCGTACCGTCACTGGCACATCGTGTGGCGGGGGAGTGGGTGTTGGCGTGTACATGGGGTATCTCCTCGAATAGTGGGCCGATGGCGCTAGAAAAACTTCACTAGCGCCATGGTCAGCTCATTGGAATGGGTCAGATTGGCGCTGTGGTAGTAGTCGAAATTCAGGTTTGCAGACAGGAAGAGTCCCTGTTGGGAAAAACCTGTGTAGGTCATCGACGGTCCGATCTTTCCAACCCGTGACTCGGCGTAGTCCGAGGCTGTTCGATTGTTGATGTGGTAGACGTGATGCACGCCCAGCCACAGGTCATCCGTGACCAGATAGCCGGCGGCGACGTCGGCCAGCCATAGGCTGACACCGCCTTGCAAGCGCTTGGGATCGCCGGTGCCGAAATCCGTGGTGTTGCGGTTTCGTGCTGCGTAGTGGAGGCCAACCGGCGTGAAGGTGGCGGCGAATTTTCCGACGCGCAGGTAGTTGGCGAGGCTGAAGCTCACCGCATAACGGTTGGCGAAGGCGCCGTAACCCGCGACGTCGTTGTTGCCGTTGGGGAACTCGAATGACAGCGTCGGGTTGGTCCAGAAGGTGGTGTAGTCCGACGATCCGTATTCGGTGCTCGGTTCGACCACGTTGTAGTAGTAGGCGAAGCCCAGGTTGGGCGATGCGATACCCCAAGGGCTGGCCTGCTTCGCGCCGTTGGTGCTGGCGTAGCCGGGTGCTGCACCGACCCAGAATTGCAATTGATCTCGGGTGGTGTCGGTAAAGCCGGTCTCGGAAAAGTAGGCAAGTACCGTATTCGCGCCTGCACGTACATTGCCATCGGTGTTGCGGTTGAACACTGGAAAGGTTTCCAGCGCCCAGCGCCCCGGTATTCCCGGTTGACCAAAGCCAATGAATTGTTCGGCCTGGGCCGTAGGGCTGCTGCCCAAGGCCATCGCCAGTGCACACGCAGCGCCGCAGCGCCAGAGTGAAGGTTGGGACATGACGGTTCTCTCTTATTGTTGTAGGTGTACTTAGGGAGCGCCGCCGAGGGGCGGCGGTTGGGATCAGGGCATGACGCCGTACACGGCGCGGGCGGTTTGTGCGTCGACGTAGCCGTTCTTCACGTCGTCGCGCACGGCCGCCGGATCGCGTGCTGCGGGCGGGCCATAGCCACCGCCGGCACCGGTGCGTACCCGCACCAGGTCACCGGCATTGAGGGGGATGCTGCTGGCCATGGCGTAGCGCTCCGGTGGGTTGTCGCCGCGCAGCACTTCGACGTAGTTGGGGGTGCCGTCGTGGCCCTGTTGAAGGCCCCAAGGGGGGATGACCGAACGGGTGTAGCCGCAGGTCAGGAAGCTGCCATCGGCCCGCACGCGATAGTCGATGCAGATGCCACGCCCACCACGGAATTGGCCATGCCCACCCGGCTCGTCGTTCAGTTCCATGCGCTCGACATACAGGCCGTAGCGGGCCTCGCAGACTTCCACCGGACAGTTGTAGGTCTCGCCGTGCAGGCCACAATAAACGGCGTTATTGCCGTCACGCCCGGGCTCGGCGCCCCAGCCGCCGATTTCCGGCTCCACCAGGGTGTACAGGCGACCGTTATCCGGGTGCTGGCCGCCAATAACGGTGGCGCACACTGAAGAGAAATTGCCTGCCGGCAAGCGATCGGGAAAATGCTGGGCCAGGCAGCGCAAGATCAAGTCGTGCACGCGAATCAGGTTTTCAAAGTAAAACCCCTCAGCGGCTGGCGCTTGAGCATCGAACAGCGAGCCAGGGCGGGTCAGCACATTCAGCGGGCGGAAGGTGCCCCCATTGGTGATGCCTTGCGGGGTGGTCAGGGCCTTGAACGCCATTTGGGCCGCAACCACTGCGCCATCCCGGCTCAGGTTGGTGGGCCCGGCGCACTGATCGGGGTTGTCCCGCAGGTCGACGGTCATTGCACGGTCATGAATGTGTACCGACACCGTGAACAGGGAGCCATCGTCTTGCGGCTCCGTCAGCGAAAGGCTGACATTGGGCAGCTCGGCCAGGGCTTTGCGCGAAACCTTTTCGCCCAGGTCCATGAAGTCCTGCATCGCCAGCAAAAACAGATCAGTGCCGTACTTGGCCGTCAACTCACGCAGGTGCAAAGCCCCGCCGCGCACTGCCGCAACGCCAGCCCAGAGATCGCCTTCCATGAAGTCCGGCATGCGTGTGTTGGCCCGCAGGATCTGCAATACCGAGCGGATTGGTTGGCCACGGCTGATCAGCTTGACCGAGCACAGGCGCAGCCCTTCCTGAAAGATATCGGTAGCCTGAGTGGACATCGATCCGGGGACCATGCCACCCACATCGTTCCAGTGAGCGATGTTCGCGGTCCAGGCCACGCGCCTGCCCTCGGCGAATACTGGCATGGCCAGCACTACATCGTTCAGGTGAGTCACTGCACCGCTATGGGGGTCGTTGCAGATGAACACATCACCGTCTTCGATTTCCCGTGGGCCGGCATGTTGCAGCAGGATCTGTTTGACCGCCTTGTCCAGCACACCGACAAAGGCTGGGATACCCGCGCCGGAGCTGGCAATCTCGCCGTTGGCATCGGTGATGCCGGTGCCCATGTCCAATACTTCATAAATGACGGGGCTCATGGCGGCTTTGCGCATCGCCACGAACATTTCGTCAGCAATGGCCTGCAGCGAATTCTGGATAATGTCTCGGGTAAAAATGTCGAGCGTGTGCATGGCGAAACTCCCGTCAGCCGTTGATCGTGATGTGCAGGTTGCCGAGGCGGTCCACGTGCACCCGGTTGTGTGGGTGAACGACCACGGTGGTGCCGGCGTCCTCAACGATGGCGGGGCCGTCGAAACACATCTGGGGTTCCAGCAGGGCGTAGTCGTAGATGGCCGCTTCGTGGATGCCGTCGGTGGCGTAGTCGACGACGCGGTGGCCTTTGCGTGCGCCCTCCAGCGTGCGGTTGGTAACCGGGAGGGCTTCGGGAATCAGCTTGTCAATTTGAGCGATCGCAACCAGATGGAAGCCGACGATTTCTACGGGGGCGTCCAGGCAGTAGGTGTAATGCTGTTCGTACAGGCTGTGAAAACGATGCTCGATGTGCGCCCAGTCGCGGTCGAGCTGTTCGTCAGCGTTCAGCGGCACTTCCACTGAGTGTTCCTGGTTCTGGTAGCGCAGCTTGCAATGCACCGTTAACTCGACGTGCTCCGGGGGGACCGCCTCGGCAATGAATTGCTCGCGGGCCGAGGCCATCAGTTCGTCCAGGAACACCTGGGTGTGCGCCTGAGCCTGCGGCTGCGTGGTGTCAACAAAACGATTGATGAACAGGTCGCGACGCAAGTCCGACAGCGTCATGCCCCAGGCTGAAAACACCGAGGCACCCCGCGGAACGATGACTTTTCTGACACCCAGCTCTTGAGCCAAGGCGACCGCATGCAGCGCGCCACCACCGCCAAAGGCCATCAAGGTCAGCTCCCGAGGATCGTGGCCACGGCTCAGCGACACCAGTTTCAGAGCGTTGACCATATTGTTGTTGGCCAGGCGCACCACACCACGGGCAATGTCATCGGCGGGCAGTTCCAAGCGTTCGCTGAGCAGGCTGAAGCCATCCGCCACTGCTTGTAGATCGGCCACCACTTCACCGCCGCAGAAGTACGCCGGGTTGATTCGGCCGAGTGCAAGGTTGGCATCGGTGGTGGTGATGTCGGTACCACCGTTGCCATAGGCCGCCGGGCCGGGCAGGGCGCCCGCCGATTGGGGTCCGACATGCAGCTTGTCAAACCCATCGACCCAGGCAATGGAGCCGCCGCCGTTGCCGATCTCCACCAGATCTACCACCGGCACCATGATGGGGTAGCCGGCGTTGAGGCGGTCCCGCTCGATCCAGTAGTCCGTCTTGATTGCGACCTGGCCGTTGCGGATCAGCGCGCATTTGGCCGTGGTGCCACCGATGTCCAGGCCCAGCAGGTTGGGTTCGTCAATCAGGCGCCCCAGCTCGGCGGCCGCCCAAAAACCACTGGCCGGCCCGGACTCGACCATGGTGATCGGGATGACCCTGGCGTGGGCCACGCTATCAACGCCGCAATTGGATTGCATGATGTACAGCGGCGCTTCGTAGCCTCCGTTGCGCAGACCCGACTCCAGTTCATCGAGGTAGCGCGCCGCAATCGGTTGCACGTAGGCCGACAACACCGTCGTGCTGGAGCGTTCGTACTCGCGCCATTCGCGGGTGATCTGGTGTGAAGCGACCACCGAGACTTCAGGCCACAGCCGCTTCACTTCGGCCAGCACCGCCTGCTCGTGGCCGGGATTGGCGTAGGCATGCAGCAGGCAGATAGCGATAGCCTGCACGTCATCGGCGCGAAAGGCTTCGATGATGGCGGGCAGTTCGTTCAGCGCCAAAGGCTCGCGCTCAAGGCCGTCAGTGTGCAGGCGTCCGGCAATTTCCCGACGTAGGTAGCGCGGTACAAAAGGCGCAGGTTTAACCCATTTCAGGTTGAAATAGTCCGGGCGGTTGGCCCTGGAAATTTCCAGGATGTCGCGAAAACCTCGGGTGGTAATCAGCGCCGTCTTGACCCCGCGCCGTTCGGTAAGTGCGTTGATGACGACCGTGGTGCCGTGGGCGAGGAAGTCGACTTCCGAAAGCGTTACCCGTGCCTTTTTGATGACATTGAGAATGCCTTGGGCAAAGTCCGGTGGCGTGGTGTCCACCTTCGCGGTACGAATGGTTTGCTGGCCGGTGGCTGGATCACTTTCGAAGTACACAAGGTCAGTAAAAGTGCCGCCCACGTCGGTGGCTACGCGCACGGTTTTGCGGTTTGTCTGCACGGTGCATCTCCTGGATCGTGTCTTGTTGGAAGCAGGAGAAGGCCGGCATGGCGCCCCTCATTGCTGATGGTCACGATGCTAGGCAGGGCGTTAGATGAGGTGCCACGGGTTGGGCGGGTAGGTCGCGGGTCAATAGGTGGCCGAGCCTACCCGCCTGGGTAGGTTGGTGGCTTAGAAGGTGGTGTCGAGGTGCCCTTGGCGTATCGCAGCGCTGATCGCCGCGGTGCGATTGTCCACGCCCAACTTGGCGAACAGGTGTTTGAGGTGGAACTTCACCGTGTTCTCGGAGATATCCAGGGCGAGGGCAATAGCCTTGTTGGATTGACCGCTGGCGAGCAGGTCCAGTACTTGGGCTTCCTTGCCACTCAACGCCATGTGCATCGGCGTTGGGTGTGAGCGCCAGCCGCGGAGTCGCGTGATGATTGTAGTCAGTAGTGTTGAGGGGTTGGGAGAGGCCTCCAATGCCGGCAGCAGGCAGGGGCCGACTTCCAGCAGCAGGCCGGGAAGCGCGTACTGCATGACTGGGGCCAGGGCCATGTCGAGCGCATCTGAGTTCAGCCGCTGGCCCTTTTTCGCTGCGGCCAAGGCCATCAACCTCAAGCGCCAGGCGGGTAGACGCAAGCCTTTGTTTTCCATCTCTTCAGCGGTTCGTTGAAGGCCTGTCAATGCGGCCCCCGAGCAACCGCTGCGTAACTGCAAACGGCCCAACGCCAGGCTGGCAGCTTCCTGACTGCGCCAGTCTTCGCGCTGATCTGCAATCTGCTCCAGATTGGCCTGCAGGAGCGCTTGGCGAGCGGCGTGCAATTGCCCACCCTGTACCTGGGCATCAATGCGCCAGGCCTGTACCAAACGCGATAGCCGAGGCCACTGGCGTGCACGTGCCAATTGGTCCACATGGTTCAACTCCTGCAGTGCGGCGTGTAACCCATGGCTGCGTAACCGAGTACGCCACGCCACCTCCGCCGTCACCGCGACCACATCCAGCCAGCCATCGGCGTGTTCCAACGCTGCCCAGCCGTCATCCAGCCACGGCCGGGTTTCGGACCAAGTACCCTGCCAATACAGCTGGCGTGCCTTGAAGCAGCCGACCAAGGCCCGTAACGAACTCTCTTGACCAAAATGGCCGTCGGCAAATGCCAGTGCTTCTTCCACCAGCGTGTTGGCTTCGTTTATTTGTCCCGATAACGCCAGGGCCTGGGCTTCGTGGATTCGGCAGTAATTCTCGCCACGCGGGCTGGCGATCACTCGCATCTTGACGTGAGCGTCCCTGATGATGTGCAGGCTCGAAACCAACTCGCCGCGAGTCAGGGCGGCCAGTGCATGCACGCACTCCAGCGTGGCTTGCGCGAGCGTCTGGTCGAGGGGATAGGGGCTGCTATGGAACGTCGTAACGTCGGCATCAAGCCTCTCAAAACAGTCCTGATAAGCACCCGCCAGGGTTTGGATTACGTGAAAGTCGCGGGCGAGTCGTGCATCGCCGACCACCGAGCCCCGGGCCAGGTGCAACAGCTGAGCTGACAGTTTGTGATCACCCAGTTTGGCGTGCAGGTAGGCTTGGAGCAGCAGGAGATCCGGCTGGGTGTTGCAGGTTACGGCGTCGAACTGACTCAACAAGCCCTGGGCGTAACGAATGCCATGGTGCAGCACCAGTTCCCAGCCGCCAGCGCTGACCACCAGGCTCACCGCCAGTGGGATATCCCCAGCCTTGAGCGCGTGATGAATGGCTTGGCTCCAGTCTCTCTGCTGCGCCAACCAATGTGCAGCGGCGCGGTGAATGACTTGGGCTTGGTGGCTGTCGATACGCAGGCGCAGGAAGTCACGTAGCAATGCGTGGTAGCGAAACCATTGGCGTTCGGGGTCCAGGGGAATCAGTAGCGTGTCGAGGTGGTGCAGTTGTCTTAAAAGGTCAGCGCTGTCATGGCGGTCGCGCACCGCATCTGCCATATCGGCATTGAAACGTTGCAGCAGAGAGGTCTGCAGCAGCAGTGATCGGCAGTCCGGGGACAGACTGTTGAATATATGCGCGGTAAGGTAGTTTGCAACGTCGCTTACGCCTCCGGAGAACGCTGTTAAGCCATACACTGAGCCATCAATGCTGGTACGCCAGAGGCGCGCCAGTTGCACCGCCACGGCCCAACCCTCGGTTGCACTATGTACTCGGCACACATCGTGCTCATCCACTGCCTCGCCCAAAACGCCACGCACTTCGCGTAAAGACAGGATCAGCTCACGGGCACTGATTTCATACATCCAACCCTTGGCTTTCCAGCGCGACAGCGGCCAGTCTGGGCGGATCCTACTGGCAACCACCCAACGTAACCACGGCGCGGCTTGCTCCACTAACACACCAAGCAGCACACCCACCTCGGGACTGGCAGCGAGGTGATAGTCATCCAGAAATAACGTAATTGATCGATCTTCCTCTGCGAGTGCTCGCAGCAGCGCCTGGATAGTGCGCTGTGGCTGCACGTCCAGTGCTTGCGAGGCTGCCAGGCGTGGTAAGTGCGCCAGAGCAACGCCAGCATGGTCGAGGGCGAGGATCAGGTACGCGAGGAAACGATTGGGGTCCGCATCGGCCTCGTCCACGGATAGCCAAGCTACTAGGGCCTTCGGCGCTTGCTGGTGTATCGCGGCGTGCCATTGCATCAGCAAGGTGGTTTTGCCGTAGCCAGCGGGGGAGGTCAGCAGCGTTAGCGGGACAAGCGCGTTTGCTTGCATTGAGTTCAACAGCGCTTCCCGCGCAACCGACGTGAGCAAGAGCTGCGGCGGTGTGAGTTTGCCGATCCAGTACCCAGCATTGGATGAGCGAGGGGGGGACTTTTGGTTCATGGTGAGGCGCACCAATGAAGATCTATTGGGTGCGTTTTAACAGCAAATTACACGAGCTGTGGATTGACTGTGTTACCCGCAGTTTCCAAGGCTCAGGCACGGTAAATTAGCCCCTCCACCCGATCAGTTTTCCTCGGGGTGCGGTATTCCTATAGTGCATTGCCGATGTATGTCGATGAAAGAATTGACCCGACATCCATTGCAGGAACGCACAGATGAATTGCAACGAACCGATAAAAAACGAAAATGCGCGGGGCATCGATGTGTCGCGCTGGCAGGGCGATATTGACTGGAGCCGCGTTGCGAATGCGGGCATCACCCATGCAATCGCCAAAATGACGGAGGGTGGAGACTACACCGATCCAAAATTTGTCACGAACTTCCAAGGTATGCAGGCAAACGGTTTGAAAGCCGGGGTCTATCATTATTTCCGTGCCTTGAGCAGTACGCCGTGCGAGCAGTTGAACAACATCAAGGGGCGTTTGGCCGAGGTGGCGTTCAAAGCCGGGCGGGATAGGCTGGTGATTGATGTCGAGACCAATCGCAACGAAGGTGCCAGCCCGGATCAGATGGCCGATGCCCTGTTTCAGTTGGTGACGCTGGTCAGGGTCTCGCTGCTGGAGGGGGCATACCCGCATATTTACGCCTCTCCCAGCATCTGGAGTAACCGCGTGGCCTGGCGCAAGTACGATTTCAGTGAGTGCCCGCTGTGGATTGCCCATTGGGAAGTGGCTCAGCCCACAGTGCCTGAAACCTGGAGCGCCAAGGGTAAAAGCTGGGAGTGGTGGCAACACAGCAGCAAGGGCAAGATTGACGGTATTCAGGGGGCGGTAGACTTGGATTGGGTCAAGTCTTGATGGCCAACATCACAACGGCCCCATTCCGGGCCGTTGCTATGGAGTACCTTCAGTATGGGTGCTCCGAAATTTTGCCTATTTGAAGGGCTTGGCGGATGCATGTCTTGCATGGCTTCTATCATCTGCTCTGCGATCGAGCTTTTTCTCGTCATCTCTTTGTTTTTTTACTACTATTACCCGTCTGTGCGCTCAAGGAAGAGAGGCTGAGCGCCTTGAGTCTGGTAGAAAATCTACACTCGAACATTGAGTGAGCTATTGCTTTTACCCAGAACCTTACGACTCAGCCAACCATAATTACTTCTTGGTGAAACCGATGGATAAAATGTGTGGCATCGTTGTAGTGGTAGGACTTGCCCTCGCGGGATGCGCTACGAAAACTCCAGAAAAAACTGAAGTGACTCCGCCCCCCGCCGTCGTCCATGAAGTACCACCTGAAGTCGCACCTGCGTCGTCTGCCAATTACACCGTGCGGTATGAGGCTGCCCCTGTTGCTGACGTTCCAGCCCATACCTCTCCAGAGGCCGCTCAGCCAGAGTCTGAAACCAGTCGTGCTGAGCAATGCCGTAAAGAGCTGGATGTTCTGAAGGTTTACAACAAGCCGTCCTACGTTAAATACGAGGCGGAATACCAAGCCATTGCTGCCAAGACCGCTAAATACATGGAAATCAAAGACTCATTGGGTCCTGATTTGAACTATATGGTCATGCCCGCCTATCAATTTCAAATTCGTGAGTTCTGCTTCCGGGTGAAGACCCGTCTGTCGGAGCTTGTGCTGCGCCAAGCCAAGTAATGCAGGCAGACCCACCGCGAGTGCTTCTTGGTCCAAGAAGCTCTGGTGAGTCGCGTAAGGCTTGAAAATGCCCTGACCTGTCGGGGCATTTGCTTGGTGTCGGTCAGTTACAGCGCAACCTTTTCACCCGATACATCTCCCCATCCGCATGACTCAGCAGCGTATCCGCATCCTCCCCATCCCCCGGATAAAACGCCACGCCAACGCTGCAGGACGGCATCTTCACCCCGCCAAACTCAGCGCCCAACGGCTCAGCCATGACCGCCAGGATCTGCGCCACTTTCCCGGCCACCGCATCCTGCGACTGGATGTCCGTGATCAGCACCGTGAATTCATCCCCGCCCATCCGCGCCACCAGGTCGCTCTCGCGTACGCAGCGCTCCAGTCGTCGGGCGATCACGCAAAGGACGCGATCGCCCATGGCATGCCCGTGCACATCGTTGATGCCCTTGAAGTCATTGATGTCCAGAAACAGCAACGCGAGCGTGTGGTTGTGACGCCGCGCAGCATGCAGGGCCTGGTCCAGCCGATCATTGAACAGCGAGCGATTGGTAAGGGCCGTCAGCGGATCATGATGAGCAAGGAAACGTAGTTCTTCCTCGGCCTGGGTGAGCGCCGTCACGTCGCGCGCGACACCGATCCGCGCACCGACGTCCTTGGACCAGAAGGCCGCCCACAGGATGTGCACGACGCTGCCATCCTTGCGCAGGTAACGATTGCGGAAGTCGACATGGGGTTGGCCATTCATGACCCGCACAATGGAGGCGCGGGTGCGCGCCAGGTCTTCAGGGTGCATGTAGTCGGTGATCAGGGTGCCGGTGAGCTCTTGGGCGCGGTAACCGAGCAGTGCCTCGCAGGCATCACTTACGAAGACAATCTGGTTATCGCTGTCGACGACGAAGACCGTATCCAGCATCAAGTGGATCAGTTTGGGATAAAGGGCTTGCAGGTCAACGGGCATGGGGCATAGGGCATCCGGTTCAGATGGGCCGATCATAGCCCGATCATCACGAAAGGCGGCTAGGAGGATTGCAAATTTTTAATGCCGTTCATGCCAATTGTGCCCCGAGTGTTCAAAACCGCCGGCCAACCGTATGATCAGAACCAGCGCCTTATCGAGGCGCCGAGACTCACCCCCAATATAAGGACATGAGCATGCAAAAGCACTTCGGCAATTCAGGCCTGTTCAAGGCTGCTTCGTATCTCTGCGACGACACCCTCGGCAGTGGCATTGCCCGCTGGGAGTTGAAAAACAGTGCGTTGAATACGAAGGAGTTTTTGATATGTCCAAAGAATTACTCGGAGTTTCTGCTCTAGGATTGATGATCGTTGGTGAGTTTTGTGCAATCTACAGTGAGGTGGTAACCGCCAGGTTGGCGCAAGCCAATGACGGCTCATGGCAGGCGTTCATCATGCCGGTGGTAGTGATGTGCGTCGCGGGGCTTTGTCTGTTGGGGGCTTACTGGCTTGGGTATTTGGCGGTGGGTGATATCTGGGTGGTCACGGTGGTTTCCGTGACCTCGTTATTGTTGCTGGAGCCGATCGTGATCTGGGCGCTGTTCCAGGAACTTCCCGGACGAGGCGCATTGATCGGGTTTTGTCTGGGCGCCCTGGGCATGTTGGCCACTGTCTTGCTGTAGCTGCACGTTCTGGTCCGGTATTCCGATGCCGGGCCAGATTCGGGTGCGTCGTTGGCAATACCTTCCACCGCCGCAACGACAGCTGAGTATTAAAACGGTGATCCGCCGCTCAGCAAAAAAGCTGGGCCACCGAAAGCAGGCAAATCATCTGAACAACCATTTGTGCACGAATTGGATGTTTCATTGCCGTCACCTTTATGTACTGCGGTTGCCTTGAGTATAGATCCTCAAAAGAATTATTCAGAATCAAGCTTATTCATCTGCCAAACGGTCTCCAGTTACAACTATCTACCCCCGCCTACTGCACTTTTCTGGATTTCTCCGCTCTATCCTTGTCCCAGCCCCGCCGATCCCCCGCGTGGGCAGATGAATCTGACCGGGTGCCGATGGATCGCACGTTTCCTTGTTTCAACTTCCGACGGATGCGCCAGCCAATGCTGCTGGCGGCCTTGTTGATGCTCTGTGCCAGTGGTTGCAGCCAGCAACAGGGTCGGGATATCGCCAAGCAGTTCAGTAATGGCAAGCCCGATGAGTTTTTCCAGACCAGTGTCGATCGCATGGCGACGCTGGGCATGCGCGACAACCTACAAAGCCTGTATTTGCTGATGAACAAGCTCTATCTGCGTAATCCCAGCCAGTGGCGGCAGTCGGGGTACCCGGACGCGGTGACGGCGGCGCGGGAGATTCGCCAGGCCATCGAGCAACGTCGCGCGCTACCGGCCCTTGGGGAGCGTCGTGACCTGGCGGCGCTGAGCTATTCCTTGAGCCCTGAATTCAAAGGCGATCGGGTCGGCGCCTTCATCTATGCCATCGGCAGCATGATCGTGACCGCCCACGGCGGGCGTACCGAGTTTTACATCACTGATTCGATCAACCCGCAGTTCGTCAGTAATGCCGCGCGCAATATCGAGAAGGCCACCTGGTTGCTGAGCAAGCGCCAGGACGCGAATGGCGTGCTGCTGCTGTTTTCCAACGAGATTTCGGAGGAGGGCAGCAACCTCAGTTTTGCGGTGGAGTTCGGCAAGATCGTCGCGCGCCTCGACCTGCTGACCCAGATGCTCGATGAACGCTACCGGCGTATCGGTTTGAACTATGCGCAGAGTTTGTTGCTGATGAACTTCCTGCCGGTGCAATAAACGGCGCAGCATCAGCATAAAGGTGCGGTGTTTCCCTTTCCCGCGTAGGAATCGGCCTATCTTGGCGCCCAATGCTTGAAACACCCCTCTGTCATCAATAGCCTCGGATTTTTCTGAAATATGAGGCCTTTACCATGGGTAAGCGAAAAACGGTTTGGCCTACTGAAAGAGAAATACGCCTGCGCTTTATCCTGTTTGCCGTGATCGATGCGGCGAGTGTTCAGGGTGTCTGCGCCGAACTGTTGTTGCCTGCGCACAAACTCCTGCGTGATTCGCCGACCGAGGCGCAGTTGCTCGATGCATTGCGCGAGATTCTGGCGACAGATGAAATGGAGGGTTTCAGGCTTACGCCAGGGTCGGAAGCCGATGAATTGATGCAAATGCTCATGCGACCTGAACGTTAAGCGTGTCCTGTTAGATCGTTTATTTCCATAACGTTGGTCGACATTCCTGGGAGGAATATCCATGACGTCGTTTTGGCTCGGTTAACAAACACACTGGATGCAATAACGTCCAATGGTCAGCTATCACATCCAATGTCACTGTTTTATTCAACTAAGCTTCCCTCCGAACGCCCATTCCTGCTGCTCTGCCGCCGTCTTGCGCCGCCGTTCTCCGGCTTTAGAATCGGCGCCAGAACTTACTCATTTCCTGTCGATTACGGAGTTTCGAAGATGATGAATGCCATGCAGATGCCAATGAACACCGCCATGCCAATGATGCCGATGATGGGCATGCCGATGATGATGGCCACCATGAAATGCGAAATGGCCGCGGACGCCATGATGTGCACCATGAAGCCGGCCGCCGGCATGGACATGGCTCAGTTCAAGACCAACGCCGAAATGATGGCGATGATGATGAACTGCGGCATGCCGATGATGATGCAGTGCGCCAACATGTCGATGATGTGCATGTCGGCCGATGCCATGGCCATGATGACTGGCATGAACATGATGCCGATGATGGGCATGCCAATGCCGATGATGAAGTGCGTGATGGAATGCACCCTGATGGGTGACAGCATGATGTGCAAAATGATGCCAATGCCGGGCATGAGCATGGACATGATGAAAAACTGCTGCATGCTGATGAACAAAATGATGAACGACTGCGCCATGCCGATGATGATGAGCTGCAACGGCATGCCGATGATGTGCTGCACCTGCTGATAGGTCCGGCGCACTAAAAAACGCCCCGATGATTCGGGGCGTTTTGCATTTCAGTCCAGGCGCTCGGGGTAAGTGATCACCAGGAAGGCCACCGCCTCGCTGTCTGCCGGGTTGCGGTAGCGGTGAGGCTGATCGGCGTAGAACAGGATCGAGTCGCCGGTAGCAAGGAGGTAGCGCTCATCGTTGACCCTGACCTCCAGCACCCCTTGGGCCACCACCAGGTTTTCCTGGATGCCGGGCCCGTGGCCTTCGGAAATTTCCTCGCCCAGCGCCCGCAGGCGGATCTCGTAGAACTCTGACTGGCGCGCCGTATCGTAGGGGAACAACGCTCGGCTGATAAACGCACCGTCGGCACTGACCAGGCGCTTGCTCTGTTGCGCCGGCAGCACCTCCACCCCCTCAAACGCGCGGTCCTCCAGAAACGCCGCCACCGACACCTTCAAACCCTTGGCAATTTTGCACAGCACCTTGATCGACGGCACGCTACGCCCGGATTCGATTTGCGCCAGCATCGCCCGACTCACGCCACAGGCGCGCGCCAATCCATCCAGGGACAAATGGCGTTTACTGCGCAGGCGTTGCAGGTTGTGGGCGACGCACTGGCTGATCACATCGTCGTCAGTGGAGGGCTTGGGCAGCGGTTCAGGTGGTTCGGGAATCACGTGCAGGAAATTCATCGGCCTTACGCCCGGCGGGTATCGCTGGACGAGGCGGCTTGAGCGGTAAACACCGCCAGCCCGGCACGCGCTGCGTACATCGCCCACATCAACTCGGCCGCTGCACGCGCCTGGCGGCGTTTACGGTGGAGAGTGAAGTCGATGACGGTGGCGGATACTTGCATAGGGGCGATCTCGGGGGGCGTGGGTGACTCAGTGACTCCACAGTAATGCGTGGCGGTTATTTCTTTAAATACTGAGTTTGCATGTGGTAATTCGATTTCGGACTTAGCAAAGAATCCCGATCCTACACTGTTGTCAGAAGGGTCTGGTCCGTTAATAAGGAGTGACCTGGCGGGCGTCCCAGCCTTCCCACCACGTGCCCCCCGAATTCCAAGGACCTGCCCGATGCTGTTGCGCCACCCTCCGTTGCTGTTTGCCGCCCTGACGTTTAGCTCACTGGTGCATGCCGAAGACCTGCAATTGGCCCCGGTCGAAGTCACCAGCAGCGAAGCCAGCGCCGGTGAAGTGGCCGAGGCGCAGCTCAAGAGCGTGCCCGGCGGCACCAATTACATCGACATGAACAGCGTGCAGCAGGGGCGGGTGAGCACCAACGAAGACGTGTTCAAGTACCAGGCCGGGGTGTACGCCAAGGCGGCGAACAACGAAGGGGTGAAGCTCTCGATTCGTGGCTCGGGCCTGAACCGCAGCCCCGGCTCCCATGCCTCCGGCCTGTACGAAATGTTCGACGGCCTGCCGCTGACCGGCCCCGGCGGTACACCTTATGAACTCAAAGACCCGTTGTGGCAAAGCCGCGTCGAGGTGCTGCGGGGCGCCAACGGTTTTGACCAGGGCGCCTTGGCCCTCGGCGGCGCCGTCAACTACGTGACGCGTACCGGCTACGACGCGCCCAAGCTGCAACTGCGCTATGAAGCGGGTAGCAAAGGTTATGCCCAGCGCGAAATCAGCTCGGGCCAGGTGCTAGGGGATGCCGACTACTACATCAGCCTCACCGACTCCGAGTCCGACGGCTACCAACGGCAGAGTGCCGCCACCGGCAAGGGCGTGGCCGCGAACTTCGGCTACCGGTTCAACCCGGACCTGGAAACCCGCTTCTACTTCCGTTACCGCGAAACCACCAACGACACCCCTGGCAAACTCACGCGCAGTCAGATCAGCCACGACCCACGCGCGGCCAACAGCCTCAACGCCGCCCGCGATTCCAAGCGCCTGCAACCGGGGTCGACCTGGATCGCCAACAAAACCACCTTGCAACTGGATGACAGCTCCCGGGTCGAAGTCGGCCTGGCGTACCACGACTACCCGATGGACCTGCGCGAAGGCACCAATCGCCTGAAAGTCGCCTATACCGATATCAGCAGCACCTTCAATTACATTCGCCAGGACACGCTGTTCGGCCACGACAGCAAAACCACCGTCGGCCTGCGCACTACCCAGGCGATGCCCAACAACGGCGCCTCGGAATACGTGCGCACGCCGGCCGGCAACACCGCTGGCTACGCGCCTGGCACCAAGACCCGTGACTACAGCTACCTGGGCTCCGATACTGTGCTGCATATCGGCAACGACCTCGAACTGGTTCCGGACCTGTGGCTGACCACCGGCCTGGCGGCGATCTACACCCGTCGCGAAACCCAAGTTACCTATCCTGAGGGCCAGGCGCCGCTCAGCCAGCACGACTGGGACTACGCCCCTCGTATTGGGCTGCGGTATGACTTCACGCCGCAACTGCAGGTGTACGGCAACCTGAGCCGTTCGGTCGAGCCGCCACATGCGTGGTCGATGATCTGGGGTTCCAACAAATACTTCCCCGCAGGCAGTGGAGCGGCCACCGGCCTGCAGCGCGAAGGCGTGAGCCTGAAAAACCAGACCGCTACCACCCTGGAAATAGGCGGCCGTGGTGAAGCATGGCTCGGCCAGTGGGACCTGGCGCTGTACCGCTCCGAAGTGCGCCATGAATTGCTCACCGTGGAAACCCAGGCCCAGACGTCGACCAGCAACGCCATCATCGCTGAAAACAATGCCAGCCCGACGATTCACCAGGGCGTGGAGTTGAGCCTGCTGAGCCCGTTGTGGGAGGGCGGCCGCAACGGCCAGCTCACTCTGCGCCAGGCCTACACCTTCAGCGACTTCCATTACCGTGATGACGACCGTTTTGGCGACAACACCTTGCCGGGCATCCCCAAGCACTACTATCAGGCGCAAGTGCGCTACAGCCATCCGACCGGTTTCTACACCAGCCTCAACACCGAGCATTCATCAAAAGTGGCGGTGGACTACGCCAACTCCTACTACGCCGCGTCCTACACCCTTCTCGGCGCCACCTTCGGCTACGACGCCCCCCAGCAGGATTGGCAAGCCTGGGTCGATCTGCGCAACCTCACCAACCGCCGTTACGCCAATACCGTCACGCCGGGGTATGACGATAAAGGCCTGGATGTCGCGCGTTCCACGCCTGCGGATGGCCGTGGCATCTACACCGGCGTCTCCTGGAGCTGGCGCTGAGCCCTTGCCCAAACCCCGATTTACTGGCATTGTCTGCGCAATTGGTAACTCTTCCCATTTGAGATCTTTTTGCGCATGCATGACATTCCGGCCGCGCTGGGCGACTCCGTCCGGCAGCAGACCCTCACGGCGATGTACAGCGAGCACCACGGTTGGTTGCATGGCTGGCTGCGCAAGAAACTCGGGTGTTCCCAACATGCTGCCGACCTTGCCCATGACGCGTTCATTCGCGTCTTGATGCTGGCCGAACCCCAACAGATCAAAGAGCCGCGCGCGTTCCTGGCCACCACGGCAGGGCGGTTGCTGATCGATGGCGCCCGTCGTCGTCGCATCGAAAAAGCCTACATGGAAGCCCTGGTGATCCAATGCGAGGACGCCGGCATGCCCGACCCGGCGGCCATTCATGTGGCACTGCAAGCCCTGGAGCGCATCGCCGAAATGCTCGCCGGATTGCCGGCCAAGGCGCGCGAAGCGTTTCTGTTGAGTCGCCTCGATGGGCTGACCTACAGCGAAATCGCCACGCGCCTGGACGTGTCCTCCAGCACCGTCAAAAACTATATCTCCAGCGCCTTGGTGCACTGTTATCACAGCCTGCACCCGGCAGACCCGCTGGCATGAGTTCCGAACAGATCATCCAGCAAGCGGCGCAGTGGCTGACCCGCCTGCACGATGAAAACGTCAACGAAGCTGACCGCCAGGCGTTCAACGCCTGGCGGTCGGCCGACCCGCGCCACGCCGTGGCCATCGAACGCATGGGCGCACTCTGGGGCAGCCTCGATACGCTGCCGGCCAAACCCGCACGCATGGCCCTGAACCACGCATTCGCCCCGCGACGTCCGCGCGGTGCGCAAGTGGTGGGTTTGCTTGGCGTAGTCTTGTGCGGCTGGCTGGGCTTGCAACATCTGCCAGTCTGGATGGCCGACCAACGCACCGGCGTTGGCGAGCGCCGCCAGATCGCCCTCGAAGACGGCAGCCAGTTGCAGCTCAACAGCAATTCGGCGGTGGACGTGAAGTTCGACGGCCATCAACGGGTCATCGAACTGCTGCAAGGCGAACTCTGGGTGGACGTGGCCAAGGATGCGCAACGGCCCTTTGTGGTGCAAACAGACCAGGGCACGGCGACGGCATTGGGCACGCGTTATCTGGTCAAGCGTGCGGCGGATGGCACCACGCTGGTCACGGTGATCGAGTCCACCGTCGCGGTCCAAGGTGATGCCAGTGACGGTGTGAAGGTCACCGCCGGCCAGCGTTCGGTCCTCGACCACGGTCGCGCCCAGCCGCCGCAATCCATCGGCAACAGCGACCCGGACGCCTGGACCCGTGGCCTGCTCAAGGTCAACGACCAACCCCTGAGCGAGGTGCTGCAAACCCTTGGTAGCTACCGTCACGGCATGCTGCGCTTCGATCCCCTGGCCCTGCAAAACTTGCGGGTGTCCGGCGTGTTCAAGCTGGATGACACGGCGGCGGCGCTGTCGTCACTGGCGGACAACTTGCCGATCCAGGTGGAGTACTTCACCGACCTGCTGGTGGTGGTCAAGCCGCGCTAGCTTTCGTGCTGGCGCAGGCGCTTGTACAAGGTGTTGCGGCTCACCCCCAGCTCCCGCGCCAGGTGGGAGATGTTGCCGCCGGCCGCCTTCAAGCGCTGGTTCAGGTCGATGCTGTCATCCAGGTATTCACTGGCGGGCAGCGGCGGCTCCACCTTCAAGTCCACAAAAAAATCATCCGGCAGATGTTCCGCACGGATCGGTTGCTCTTCGGCCATGGCCAGCGCCACCTGCAACACGCTGCTCACCTGGCGCAGGTTCCCCGGCCACGGATGCTGCTCGAACAGCGCGAGCACTTCGGCGCTCAGGCCCGCCCATTGAGTCGGCTCGCGGTGTTGCTGCCACAGTTGCTGGAACAGCGCCTGCTTGTCGGTCCGTTCGCGCAACGGCGGCAGTTCCAGGGTCAAGCCGCCGATGCGGTAGTACAAGTCCTCACGGAAACGTCCGGCCTGCACCAAGTCCCGCAGTGCGCGGTTGGTGGCCGAGATGATGCGCAAATCCACCGGGAACAACTCGCTGCTGCCCACCGGCTGCACGCAACGTTCCTGGAGCACCCGCAATAGACGCGCCTGGGTCGGCAGGGGCATATCGCCGATTTCATCGAGAAACAGCGTGCCCTTGTCCGCCTTGCGGATCAGGCCGATGCTGCCTTTCTGATTCGCGCCGGTAAAGGCGCCTTTTTCGTAGCCGAACAGTTCCGACTCCACCAGCTCAGCGGGAATCGCCGCACAGTTCACCGCGATAAATGCCTTCTGGCTGCGCGAACTGGCCTGGTGCAGGGCTTTGACGAACACTTCCTTACCCACGCCAGTTTCGCCGTGGATCAGCAGCGGAATGTCCTTCTCCAATAAACGTTCGGCCTGGCGCACGGCTTTTTCCACGCGCACGTCGCCAAAATGCAAGGTCTTGAGGCCAATCGGCGCGGGCTTCGGTGGCGTCGGTTCGGTGAACACACGCGCTTGCACCGATGTCTGTTTGGGGCGTCTGAGCAAGCACTGGAAACGGTTGCGTCCCGCGGCTTGCAGAGAGAAGGGCAGCCCTTCTGGCTGGTTCAACAGCTCCAGCAATGACACCTTGAACAAACTGTCGATCATCACCCGCGACAGGCTAATACCCAGCAGGTTGTCGGCACGCCGGTTGGCCGACAGCACCTGGCCGCTCTCATCAAAAATCAACAGGCCGGCCCACTGGCTGTCGAGGTTGCTCAGGCCAGTGTTGAAGGTCAGTTGGAAGTGCTCTCCGCGAAACAGGTTGAGGATCAGCCGGTTCTCCACGGTCTGGCTCATCATCTTGACCATGCCCAGGGTATGGGAGGGTGGCAGGTAGCTGTCGCTGGACACATCCAGCACCGCGATGATCTCGCGCTGGGCATCGAAGATCGGCGCCGCCGAGCCGGTCATGAAACGGTTGGCCTTGAGGAAGTGTTCATCGTGTTCGATATGCACGGCCTGGGCACACGCCAGCGCGGTGCCGATGGCATTGGTGCCGCTGGAGCGCTCCATCCAACTGGCGCCAGGGTTGAAACCGCGCGCCAGCTTGGGCTCGATAAATCGCTGGGTGCCCCAACTGGTCAGTACCTGGCCCTGGTTGTCGGCCAACATGATCAGGCAATTGGAATTGCTGAGGATGTTCTCGTAGTAGGGCAGCACTTCCTGATGGGTGGTCTGCACCAGCGAGTGCTGGCTTTCCAGCAATTGGCTGATGCCCTCGGCGGGGAGTTGGTCGAAGCTGGGCGTGCTCTGGTGGTCCAGGCCGAAGGCGCGGCAACGGCGCCAGGATTCCTGGATAAGGGTGTCGTGAGCCAAGGGTTCGGCCATGGGCGACCTTCTGCTTTTTATTGTTTTTATGGGGCCCCGCAGGCGCGGGGGCCTAATTAGTGTTGTTCAGTACTGTTCATTGTCAACCCCCTGAGTGTTCAGTTGTTCAGCCAGGGTTGTTCATTTCTGTTCACTCCTGAACATCGAATGCTCGCCATTTCCTTGTGGATCAAGCACCTGCCAGTTCTGGCACGAAACTCGCTCTAGCTGATTGCCAGATTCATTCCAATAATAAAAAAGGTCGTGTCATGTCATTGACCCTGGAAAATGTCTCCCGCGTTGTCGAAGGCCAGACCTGGATCGACGACGCCACCCTGCGTTTCGAAGCCGGTTCCTTCAACGTCCTGCTCGGCCGCACCCTGTCCGGCAAGACCAGCCTGATGCGCCTGATGGCCGGCCTGGACAAGCCCAACAGCGGTCGCATCCTGATGAACGGCGTGGACGTCACGCAAAAACCGGTGCGCCTGCGCAACGTGTCGATGGTGTACCAGCAGTTCATCAACTACCCGACCATGACCGTGTTCGAAAACATCGCCTCGCCGTTGCGCCAGGCCGGTGTGTCCCACGAGGTGATCCAGAGCAAGGTGCTGGAAACCGCGAAAATGCTGCGCATCGAGAAATTCCTCCAGCGTCACCCGCTGGAACTCTCCGGCGGCCAGCAGCAACGCACGGCCATGGCCCGCGCGCTGGTCAAGGACGCCGAGCTGATCCTGTTCGACGAGCCGCTGGTAAACCTGGACTACAAACTGCGCGAAGAGCTGCGTCAGGAAATGCGCGAGCTGTTCGCCGCGCGCCACACCATTGCCATCTACGCCACCACCGAGCCCAACGAAGCCCTGGCCCTGGGCGGCACCACCACCATCCTGCACGAAGGCCGGGTAATCCAGAGCGGCAAGGCCGCCGAGGTGTATCACCAGCCGCAGACGGTACTGGCCGCCGAGCTGTTTTCCGAGCCGCCGATCAACCTGATGCCGGGGCGCATCAGTGGCAATGAAGTGAGCTTCGCCAATTTCGTGCACTTCCCGCTGAACGTCGACCTGCGTCCCATTGGTGAAGGCGAGTTCCGTTTCGGCGTACGCCCCAGCCATATCAGCCTGGTGCCGAGCAACGACGACGACCTGGAATTGGCGGTGACCGTGGAAGTCGCGGAGATCAGTGGTTCGGAAACCTTCCTGCATGTGCGCAGCGAACACTTCCTGCTGGTGCTGCATCTGCCGGGGGTGCACGAATACGACGTCGACGCGCCGATCCGCGTGTACATCCCCACCCATAAACTGTTTGTGTTCGATGGTCAGGGCCGTTTGGTCCAGGCTCCCGGGCGCCGTGTCGCGAGGGTCGCCTGATGGCCGAGATCCATTTGCAGAACCTGGCGCATAGCTACAGCCCTACGCCGAGCGGCCCTGAGGACTACGCCATTCGGGAAATGAACCACGTATGGGAGCAGGGCGGTGCCTACGCCTTGCTCGGGCCGTCGGGCTGCGGCAAGTCGACGTTGCTCAATATCATTTCCGGCCTGCTCAGCCCGTCCGAAGGCCAGGTGTTGTTCGACACCAAAGTGGTCAACGACCTCACCCCGGAAAAACGCAACATCGCCCAGGTGTTCCAGTTCCCGGTGGTGTACGACACCATGACGGTGTTCGACAACCTGGCGTTTCCGCTACGCAACCAGGGCATGGCCGAGGCGAAGATTCACAGCAAGGTGCAGGAAATTGCCGAAGTCCTCGACCTGCAAAACCTGCTGAGCAAAAAGGCGCGCAACCTCACCGCCGACGAAAAACAGAAAGTCTCCATGGGTCGTGGCCTGGTACGTGATGACGTGTCGGCAATCCTCTTCGATGAGCCGCTGACGGTGATCGACCCGCACCTCAAGTGGAAGCTGCGGCGCAAACTCAAGCAGATCCACGAGCAGTTCAACATCACCATGGTCTACGTCACCCACGACCAGTTGGAGGCCTCGACCTTCGCCGACAAGATCGCGGTGATGTACGGCGGGCAGATCGTGCAATTCGGCACGCCCCGTGACCTGTTCGAGCGGCCGAGCCACACCTTTGTCGGCTATTTCATCGGCAGCCCCGGGATGAACCTGATCGAGGTGCAGGCCGAGGCGGGCGGGGTGCGCTTTGCCGGCACCCATCTGCCGTTGTCTGAAGCCTTGCAGCAACGCATTGCCGACACCGATTACAAGAAATTGCAGGTCGGCATCCGCCCGGAATTCATCCACGTGTGGGACGAGCACAACCCTGACGCGCTGCAGGCCGATGTCACACACCTGGAAGACCTCGGCACCTACAAGATCATTACCCTCAACCTGGATGGCGCCGTGCTCAAGGTGCGCCTGGCCGAAGACAAACCGGTGCCCGAAGGCCAGGCCTCCATCAGCTTTCCCGCGCAGTGGCTGATGGTGTACGCCGACGATTACCTGCTGGAGGTGCAGCCATGAATAAGGTGCAGAACAACAAGGCCTGGTGGCTGGTGTTGCCGGTGTTCCTGCTGGTGGCGTTCAGTGCGGTGATCCCGATGATGACCGTGGTCAACTACTCGGTGCAGGACATCTTCGACCAATCCAGCCGCTACTTTGTCGGTGCCGATTGGTACAAGCAGGTGCTGCTCGACCCACGTTTGCATGACTCGCTGCTGCGCCAGTTCATCTACTCGGCCTGCGTGCTGCTGATCGAAATCCCGCTGGGCATCGCCATCGCCCTGACCATGCCGACCAAGGGGCGCTGGTCGTCGCTGGTGCTGATCATCCTCGCCATTCCGCTGCTGATCCCGTGGAACGTGGTGGGTACGATCTGGCAGATTTTCGGCCGCGCCGATATCGGTTTGCTGGGTTACAGCCTCAACGCCCTCGGCATCAGCTACAACTACGCCGCCAACACCATGGACGCCTGGGTGACGGTGTTGGTTATGGACGTATGGCACTGGACGTCGCTGGTGGCGCTGCTCTGCTACTCAGGCCTACGGGCGATTCCGGACGTGTACTACCAGGCCGCGCGGATTGATCGTGCATCGCCCTGGGCGGTTTTCCGACATATCCAGTTGCCGAAGATGAAAAGCGTGCTGTTGATCGCGGTGATGTTGCGCTTTATGGACAGTTTCATGATCTACACCGAGCCGTTCGTCCTCACCGGCGGCGGGCCGGGTAACGCCACCACGTTCCTGAGTCAGACGCTGACCCAGATGGCTGTAGGTCAATTCGACCTGGGCCCGGCGGCCGCCTTCTCGCTGGTGTACTTCCTGATCATCCTGTTGGTGTCCTGGCTGTTCTACACCGCCATGACCCACTCCGACGCCAACCGCTGAGGCCGCCAACATGAGCAAGCGCAAGGTTATTCCGCTGCTGATCTACATCCTGTTCCTGCTGGTGCCGATCTACTGGCTGCTGAACATGTCCTTCAAGAGCAACACCGAAATCCTCGGCGGGCTGACGCTGTTTCCGCAGGACTTTACCCTGGCCAACTACAAGGTGATCTTCACTGACCCAAGTTGGTACACCGGTTACCTCAACTCGCTGTATTACGTAAGCCTGAACACGGTGATCTCCCTGAGCGTGGCGCTGCCGGCGGCCTATGCGTTTTCGCGCTACCGCTTCCTGGGCGACAAGCACCTGTTCTTCTGGCTGCTGACCAACCGCATGGCGCCGCCGGCGGTGTTTTTGCTGCCGTTCTTCCAGCTGTATTCGTCGATTGGTCTGTTTGACACGCATATCGCGGTGGCGCTGGCGCACTGCCTGTTCAACGTGCCGTTGGCGGTATGGATCCTGGAGGGCTTCATGTCTGGGGTGCCCAAGGAAATCGACGAAACCGCCTACATCGATGGCTACTCGTTTCCCAAGTTCTTCGTGAAGATCTTTATCCCGTTGATCGGCTCCGGCATCGGTGTGACCGCGTTTTTCTGCTTCATGTTTTCCTGGGTCGAACTGCTGCTGGCGCGCACCCTGACCTCGGTCAACGCCAAGCCCATCGCGGCGGTGATGACGCGCACGGTCTCGGCGTCGGGTATCGATTGGGGCGTGCTGGCGGCGGCGGGGGTGTTGACTATCCTTCCCGGCATGCTGGTGATCTGGTTTGTTCGCAACCACGTGGCCAAGGGCTTTGCCCTGGGCCGGGTCTGAGGAATCGATGATGGAATGGATGGCCTGGACCACCCCCACTGCGCTGTTCTTTGGTGCCATAGCCCTGATCCTGGCGGGCATGACCACCTGGGAATTGCGTTCGCCGAGCATCCCTCGGCGCGGTTTGTTACCGATCAGCACCACCCGTGGTGATCGTTTGTTTATCGGTCTTCTCGGCAGCGCCTACCTGCATTTGCTGGTGATCGGCGCTACCGACTGGAGCATCTGGGTGGCGTCCGCGCTCTCCCTGGTATGGCTGTTGAGTGTGATGCGTTGGGGCTGATGCCCTTGTGAATAAACAACCTGGAGGTCTCTATGTTGAATAAGAACAATAAGCTGCGACATAGCATTTCATTGGCCGCCGTACTGGCCCTCAGTGGTTTGAGCGCTTCGGCCTGGGCCGATGCGTACGAAGATGCCGCGAAAAAATGGATCGGCAGCGAATTCAAACCGTCGACCCTCACGGCTGAACAGCAGCTTGAGGAACTCAAGTGGTTTATCAAGGCGGCGGAACCGTTCCGTGGCATGAAGATCAACGTGGTGTCGGAAACCCTCACCACCCACGAGTACGAGTCCAAGGTGCTGGCCAAGGCCTTCAGCGAAATCACCGGGATCAAGCTGACCCACGACCTGCTGCAGGAAGGCGACGTGGTGGAAAAGCTGCAAACCCAGATGCAGTCCGACAAGAACATCTATGACGGCTGGGTCAACGACTCGGACCTGATCGGTACGCACTTTCGCTACGGCAAGACCGAATCCATCACCGACCTGATGGCCAACGAGGGCAAGGACTACACCTCGCCGACCCTGGATCTGAAGGACTTTATCGGCCTCTCATTCACCACTGCGCCGGACGGCAAGATCTACCAACTGCCCGACCAGCAGTTCGCCAACCTGTACTGGTTCCGCGCCGACTGGTTTGAGCGCGCGGACCTGAAAGCCAAGTTCAAGGAAAAATACGGCTATGACCTCGGCGTGCCGGTGAACTGGTCGGCCTATGAAGACATCGCCAAATTCTTCAGTGAAGACGTCAAGGAAATCGACGGCAAGCGCGTGTATGGGCACATGGACTACGGCAAGAAAGACCCGTCCCTGGGCTGGCGCTTCACCGATGCCTGGTTCTCCATGGCCGGTGGCGGCGACAAGGGCCTGCCCAACGGCTTGCCGGTGGACGAGTGGGGCATTCGCGTGGAGGACTGCCACCCAGTGGGTTCCAGCGTCACCCGTGGCGGCGACACCAACGGCCCAGCTGCCGTGTACGCCACCCAGAAATACGTGGACTGGATGAAAGCCTACGCGCCACCGGAAGCGGCGGGCATGACCTTCTCCGAATCCGGCCCGGTGCCGTCCCAGGGTAACATTGCCCAGCAGATCTTCTGGTACACCGCCTTTACCGCCGACATGACCAAGCCGGGCCTGCCGGTGGTGAATGCCGACGGCACGCCGAAATGGCGCATGGCGCCGTCACCCGTCGGACCTTACTGGGAAAAGGGCATGAAGAAGGGCTATCAGGACGTAGGTTCCTGGACCTTCCTCAAGTCGACACCTGAGAAGCAAAAACTTGCGGCCTGGCTCTACGCGCAGTTCGTGACCTCGAAAACCGTGTCGCTGAAGAAAACCATCGTCGGTCTGACGCCGATTCGTGAGTCCGACATCAACTCCCAAGCGATGACCGACATGGCACCGAAACTCGGTGGCCTGGTGGAGTTCTACCGCAGCCCGGCCCGCGTCGAGTGGACCCCGACCGGCACCAACGTGCCGGACTACCCACGCCTGGCGCAACTGTGGTGGAGCAACATCGCCGCCGCTGCCAGCGGCGAGAAAACCCCGCAGCAAGCGCTGGACAACCTGGCCAAGGAACAGGATGCGATCATGACGCGCCTGGAGCGCTCCAAGGTGCAACCGGTATGCGGCCCGAAAATGAACCCCGAGCGTGACGCGCAATACTGGTTCGACCAGCCGGGCGCGCCGAAGCCGAAACTGGCCAACGAGAAGCCGAAGGGCGAGACCGTGGCTTACGGCGACTTGCTCAAGCAGTGGGAGGCCGCGCGCAAATGACGCGTTGATTCATTGACGCTGAACCTGTGGCGAGGGAGCTTGCTCCCTCGCCATATCAGCCTCGCGCCGCCGCCAAGATTCGCGCCGTATCCCTCGCCGGTGGCAACCCGAACACCCGCGCATAATCCCGGCTGAACTGAGTCGCGCTTTCATACCCCACCTCAAACGCCGCACTGGTCACGCTGCTCGCGCTGGCCACCATCAACGTGCGCGCCTGCAACAGCCGCACGCGTTTCTGGTACTGCAACGGGCTTAGGTTGGTCACCGCCTTGAAGTGCCGGTGAAATGCCGAAACGCTCATCGCGGCCTTCTGCGCCAATGCCTCCACACGAATCGGCTCGGCATAGTCACGCCGGATCCACTGGATCGCCCGGCTGACCCGCGCCATGGCCGTATCCGGCGCGGCAATCTCGCGCAACATCCAGCCGTGGGGGCCTTGCAGCACGTGGTAGAGGATTTCCCGCTCATACGCGGGCGCCAAGGCAGCAATCGCCACCGGGTCGCCCATCAGGCGCAGCATGCGCACCCAGGCATCCATCAGTGCCGGCGTCACTGCGGCCACGGAGAAACCGGCTTCCTGTTCGCAACGCCCGTTGGGGGCCGGCAGGTCATTGAGCAGGGTGGTCAGCACGGTCGGGTCAAGGGTAAGGCTCACTGCCAGGTAAGGCTCTCCGTTACTCGCCGGGTTCACCACACCTACGGCGGGCAACTCGATGGACATCACGAAATACGTCGCCGGGTCGTAATGCAGGGTGCGGTCGCCCACGGTCATGCACTTACTGCCCTGCAGGATCAGGTTGATCATCGGGTCATACACCGCCGCAAGCATATGCTCGGGAATCGCTCCCTGGACCATCGCCACGCGGGGGATGCCGGTCTCGGTGCGGCGGTTTTCGGCGTTTGCGGCCAAGGCGCGCAGTTCGATCAATTGAGTATTCATGGCAGCCATGCTGTGCCTTCCGTTGAGCCTTGCGCAAGCAAAAAGCAGAAACAGGCAGGATTGGAGTAGGAACGGCTGCGTGCAAGAGTAGGGTGATGGCTACTGTGGTCACTCAACTTTTCAGCAGTGGAGCAGGCCATGGGCGTTATCGTGATTACCGGAGGCAGCCGTGGGATCGGTGCCAGTACCGCCGAGCTGTGTGCACGTCAGGGGCATGGCGTGATCCTCACCTATAAGCGCAACCCGGATGCGGCACAGGCGGTGGTCCAGCGTATCGAGGCCAGCGGCGGTAACGCTGTTGCGCTGGAATTGGATGTTGCGGCTGTCAGCACATTCCCTGTCTTCCGTGAGGCGGTGACGCACGCCCTGCAGGCCACCTGGGGCGCAAGCACCTTGAGTGGGTTGGTGAACAACGCCGGCTATGGTTTGTTCAACCCCCTTGAGTCGGTGACCGAAGCGCAGTTCGACGGCCTGTTCAATGTGCACCTCAAGGGGCCGTTCTTTCTGACCCAAACCCTGCTGCCGCTGCTGGAAGAACACGCCAGCATCGTCAACCTCACCAGCGCCACCACCCGCGTCGCGACGGCGGGCGTTGCGCCTTACGCGGCGTTCAAGGGCGGCCTGGATGTGCTCACGCGCTACATGGCCAAGGAGTTCGGTGAGCGACGTATCCGTGCCAACGCCGTGTCCCCCGGTGCCATACGCACCGAACTGGGCGGCGGCTTGAACGATGAATTCGAAGCCCTGCTGGCCGGGCAAACCGCCCTCGGCCGTGTAGGCGAACCGGAAGACGTGGCACGGGTTATCGCCCTGTTGCTGTCGGAAGAAGGCCGCTGGATCAATGCCCAGACCGTCGAGGTCGCGGGCGGCTACCTCATCTGAATCAGGAGGCTCCACCATGCTCGATCATCTGTTTATCTCGGTGAGCGATATCCAACGCTCGATCCGCTTCTACGAAGCCACCCTGACGCCGCTCGGCATCACCGCGCGGCATGACTACGACGGCAAGGACGGCCCACCCGGCCACCCGGACCTGAAGGGCTTTGGCGCCCACGGCCGGATGTTCTTCTGGCTGCGCGAAGGCGTGGTGGAGGGGCGAGCGGTGCATGTGGGCTTCGTCGCCAATAACCGCGCCGAGGTGGAAAACGCCTACGCCGCCGCCCTGGCCAACGGCGCCACCGACAACGGCGCACCGGGCGCACGCCTGCACTACGACCCCAACTACTACGCGGCCAACGTGCTTGACCCGGACGGCTACAGCCTCGAATTCGTCTACAAGAACTGGCAGCACACCTCATGAAAACCCTGATGATCTACGGCGCCACCGGCTACACCGGACACATGGCGGCGCAACACGCGAAAACACTCGGACTCAACCTAGTGCTGGCCGGACGCAACGCCGAGCGCCTGGCAGCCCTGGCCAGTGAGTTGGACGCGCCGTACCGCGTGTTCACGGCGGATGCCGCCCAGTTGGACGGGATCGACGTCCTGCTCAATTTCGCCGGGCCGTTCGCCCAGACCGCCGGACCGCTGATGCGCGCTTGTATCGCCAATGGCACTGACTACCTGGACATCACCGCCGAAATCAATGTGTACCGCCTTGCCGAGCAACTCGGCGCTGAAGCGGACGTGATGTTGCTGCCCGGCGTGGGCTGGGACGTGGTGCCCACCGATTGCCTGGCCATGCACGTCGCCAGTCGTGTGCAGCAGCCGCAGTCGATAAAAATCGCCCTGCAGGTACCTGGCGCCATGTCCCGTGGTTCGGCCATGAGCGTCAGCGAGATCATCGGCGCAGGCGTCATGGCGCGCATCGAGGGTGAACTGGTCGCCACACCGGATGCCCAGCCGCAGCACCTGGACTTTGGTGACGGACTCGCACTGTGCGTGCCGCTGTCGTTTGGAGACCTAGTAACCGCCTGGCACTCCAGCGCCATCCCAAATATTTCCATGTTCGTGCACATCACCGGCGAAGCCTTCCCCGAAGGCGACCTGTCGCTGCTGCCCGACGGCCCCACCCAGGCCCAGCGTGAAGCCCACCGCGCACGCGCCGTGGCCGAAGTCACTGGCATCGACGGCTCGGTGGCGCGCTCGGTCATCGAGACCGTCAACGGCTACAGCTACACCCCACTGGCCGCCGTGGAAGCGGCACGCCGTGTACTCGGTGGCGAACGCCGAGTCGGTTTCGAAACCCCGGCCAAGCTGTTCGGCGTAGGCTTTGCCCAGACGATTGCCGGCACCCAGATCATCGATTATTAATCGCCACAGGAATTGCCCCCATGACGTCTACTGAGTTTCAAACCACCGCCGACACGTTCGCGGTGATCGACACCCTGCATCGCTTTGCTGCGGGCATCGACCAGAACGATCCGGCCCTGCTGGCTTCGGCCTTCACTCAAAACGCCGTGTCGGATTTTCGTCCGGCGGCCGCCAAGGCCGGCTTTGAATACCCCGTGCTGGAAGGCCGCGACACCATCGTCGCCGCGCTGTCGGGGGCGCTCAGCCAGCTCGACACCACGCACTCCGTGAGCAACGCGCGGGTGACGCTGGACGGCGACAGCGCCCGCCTGGACGCGCTGGTGGAGGCGCAACATGTGCCGCAAAGCGATCCGTCGCGGCACTACCTGATGAAGAACCGTTATGACGTTGAGTTGGTCAGGGAGGCCAGCATCTGGCTGATCCGGCGGGTGACGGTGGATAACGTCTGGCGTTCCGGTGACATCAGCGTGTTGTCCGGTGTTTAACCCGGCACCTTGAACCGGGCCGCGTCCTTTACCGGCGGTAAACCAAACAGCCGCGCATATTCGCGGCTGAACTGCGAGGCGCTTTCGTAACCCACGGTGAAGGCGATGGACGCCGCATCCAGGGTGTCGAACAGCAGCAACCAACGCGCCCGCAACAGGCGCAAGCGTTTCTGGTACTGAATTGGCGTCATCGCGGTGATGGCTTTGAAGTGCCGGTAGAACGCCGCCACGCTCATGTCGGTCATGGCCGCCAGTGGCTCTACGCGAAAAGGTTCGGTGTAGTGCTGGCGGATCCACTCGGTGGCGCGGCGGATCTGCGCCAGGCGACCATCGGGGCGTGCCATGTCCACCAGGGTTTCGCGCAGCGGACCCTGCAGGACCCGAAAAAGGATTTCCCGCTCGATCAGGGGCGCCAGTACGGCCGCCTCGTTGGGTCGATCCATCAACCGCAGCATACGCAGCCATGCATCCAGCATTTCCTCCGACGCCTGCACCGCCGCGAACCGTTGGGTGCGCGGGCGTTCGGCGGGTTGACGCTCGTCTGCCAGCACGGCAGCAATCATCGAGGGTTCCAGGGTCAGGCTGAGCGCCAGGTACGGCAAGGCGGGTGTCGAGGGATGGACCTGGCCGGTAGCCGGCACCTCCACCGGCACCACGAAGTAACTGGCCGGCCCGTAGGTCGCGACCTGATCGCCGATGGAGAGTGTCTTCGAACCTTGCAGCACCAGGTGCAGCATCGGCTGATACACCTGATCCGCGCACGCTTCGGCGCGCACCATCGCCACGCGAGGCAGGCCGGTGTCGGTCCATTTGTTGTCGGCGCGCATCACAAGGCGGCGCAGTTCATCCAGGTCGTCGTTCATGCAGCGACCTTGAGCCAGGTCGACGGGCAAAGCAAGCCGGCTGAGAAGAATAGGCAAGCATGGGAGAAGAACCGGCAACCGGCATTCCTATGGGGGGCCGAATACTGGTGGCAAGCGACATCACTCAACCTTGGGAAGACCAGAATCATGAAGCTCGACGGAAAAATTGCAGTGGTCACCGGTGCCTCGAAAGGCATCGGCGCAGGGATCGCAAAAGGCTTGGCGGCAGCCGGCGCGACCGTGGTGGTCAATTACGCCACCAGTCAAACAGACGCCGACGCAGTGGTTGCGCATATCCAGCAGCACGGCGGCAAAGCGATCAGTGTGCAGGCGGACATGAGTGTGGGCGCCGACGTTACGCGGCTGTTCGCAACGGTCGGTGAGCAATTCGGCACGCTGGATATCCTGGTCAACAACGCAGGCGTCGCGGTGTTCCAGATGATTGAAGACCTGACCGAAGAGGCCTTTCACAAACAGTTCAACCTCAACGTGCTGGGCTATCTGCTGGCGGCGCGCGAAGCGGTGAAGTTGCTGGGGCAGGGCGGCAGCATCATCAACATCAGCTCGATCCTCAGCACCGACCCCTACCTGGCTTCCAGCGTGTACTCGGCCACCAAGGGCGCGGTGGACACGCTGACCTTCGCCCTGGCGCGGGAATTGGGGCCGAAGGGGATCCGGGTCAACTCGATCCTGCCGGGCCATACCAACACGCCGGCCACCGATGGCAATTTTGCCGGCGAATTTGGCCAGTCGCTGATCGCCGGTACGCCCCTTGGGCGCTTTGGTGAGCCGGAAGATATCGCGCCGCTGGCTGTGTTCCTCGCCTCCGATGAGGCTCATTGGGTGACCGGCGAATCGATCCGGGCTTCCGGTGGTGTGCGGGGTGTGGGTTACTGACGGTCTGATCCTTGCCGCACATGAGGGTGTGCGGCAAACAACTCTACCAGCCACTCCACAAACACCCGCACCCGTGCACTCAGATGCCGGTTGGGCATGTACACCACCGACAATGGATTGGGCGCCGCTGACCATTCGTGTAACACCGGCACCAGTGCGCCCGAATCGATGTGCGGTTGCACCATGAAGCGCAACGTGTGGAGTATTCCCAGTCCGGCCAGGCCTGCCGCCAGGTAGGCGTTGCTGTCGTTGACCGCCACGAAATGCCGACCCTCCACCGCAACTTTTTCCTCTCCGTGTGACAATTCCAGTCTGTTTTGCTTGCCGCTGCCGGGGAAAAAATAGCGCACCAGCGTGTGGCCCTCTTCCAGTTCTGCAGGGTGGCTGGGTATCCCGTGGGCTGCCAGGTAAGTCGGTGTGGCACAGGTGACAAAGTCCAGGCTGCCCAAACGTCGTGCGATCAATGCCGAATCTGCCAAGTGCCCACCCCGGATCACGCAGTCGATGCTTTCACTGGCCAGGTCGGCGGTACGGTCGCTGGCGCCGATATCGATCTGGATCTTCGGATAACGCGCATGAAAATCGCGCAGGGCCGGGATCACCAGCAACGTGGCGATGGAAGTGCCCATGTCGATTCGAAGCCTGCCACTGGGCTGGTTGCGGGATACGGCCATGTCTGACTCGGCTTCCAGCCATTGGTCCAGCACTCGGCTCATGCGGGCATGATAGGCGCTGCCTTCCGGGGTCAGCGTCACCGTGCGGGTGGTGCGGTTGAGCAACCTCACCTGCAAGTGAGACTCCAGCGCCTGCATCATCTTGGTCACGGCATTGGGGTGCACCTGCAACTGTGCGGCGGCTTTGACAAAACTGCCGGTCTCCACGATGCGTAGAAACGCCTGTACGGCCTGGAAGTAGTCCATGGAGCCTCGCAGATTGTCACTGGTTGAGTGATACGGAATACAGAAATGCAGCGTTTATCACTTAAGTTGAAGAGATTACCTTGATTTACGGTTCGCAACCCGTGAATCGACCGTTTTTCAAGGAATCACCATGACCCAGTCTCTCAAAGGTAAAGTCGCATTGGTCACCGGTGCGTCTCGCGGTATCGGCGCCGCCATCGCCCTGCGCCTGGCCGCTGATGGTGCAGACGTTGCGTTCAGTTACTCCCGCTCCGCCGAGCGTGCGCAGGCCGTGTTGCGTGGGATCAAGGCCTATGGGGTGAAGGGGCTTGCCGTCGCGGCGGATCAAGCTGATGGTGGGGCGGTTGCCGCATTGGTCAGGACCGTGCATGAACACTTCGGGCGCCTGGATATCCTGGTCAACAGCGCCGGCGTCTTTAGCATGGGTGTGGTGGGCGATCCCGCGGCCGATACAGTCGCTTTGGACCGCCAGCAAGCGATTAACCTGAATGGCGTGGTGGCCGCAGTACGCGCTGCCGTGCCACTGATGGCCGATGGCGGTCGCATCGTATCGATCGGCACCATGTTTGCCAGTCGAGTACCTTTTGCCGGTGTCGGGGACTATGCCGCCAGCAAGGCAGCCGTGGCGGCGTACGGCCGCGCCTGGGCACGGGACTTGGGGCCGCGCGCAATCACGGTGAACACTGTACAGCCGGGGCCCATCAACACCGAAATGAACCCAGAGACCAGCGATATGGCGCCGCTGGTCAAGCAGATGACCGCATTGGGGCGTTATGGCCAGCCGGAAGAAATCGCCGGAGTGGTGGCGTTTTTGGTCGGTGCGGACGCCGCCTATATCACCGGTGCCACGCTGAATGTCGACGGCGGTCAGAACAGCTGATCATGCCGCCTGCGGTTGAACCTGCAACACCCCCTCTACCTCCTTGACCAACCCACTGGCCAAAAACAGCGGTGCCAGGCGTTTGTGCAGTTGCGGTTCGACAAACTCCTTCACCGTGTCCAGTGCCAGCACACCGCTCAATGGCAGCTCGGCCTTGGTGTACGACAACCAGGCTTTCTTCAACGCTTGCAACACATCGCTGCCCGCCGTGGTGGCGAAGCGGCGGTGGGTGGGTTTGCCGTCGAAGGTGAAGGTGTGCTGGAACTCATAGCCGGTTTCATTCCCTTGGCTGGCCGTGCAGCGGATGCAGCTGCATGGGCCGTCGCCGAAGGCGCTGCGCAGGTAGGCGTTGAAGTCCACCACGGGTTTGAGTGACAGGCGCTTATCCACCTCGAACAGGTCCCCGGTCATTTTTTCGTCAGTGTTCAACGTCCATTTCCTCGCAGTGTGCGGCAGGTTTTCAAAGCGCGGCACGATACCAGCCGAACGCCCGTTTGTGGGTTATTTGCATAACAATAGATCCCGATATTCTTTTCCTGTCTTAAAAATCGCCGCTAGGCTCCATCACCTTCTTAAAAACCCGGCAGACTCCTATGACGTTCAAGCGTTCTTCCCTGACCTTGCTGGCCGCTGCAACCGCCTTGATCAGTATCGGTGCCCAGGCCGAAGGCAAGATCAGCATCGCCCAGCAATTCGGGATCGGCTACCTGATCCTCGACGTGGTGCGCGACCAGCACCTGATCGAAAAGCACGGCAAGGAACAGGGCCTGGACATCCAGGTGGAGTGGAACAGCATTTCCGGCGCCACGGCGATGAATGAGTCGCTGCTGGCGGGTGCGTTGGACGTGGTCTCGGCCGGGGTGCCGCCGATGCTCACCCTTTGGGACCGCACCAAGGGCAAGCAGAACGTCAAGGCCATCGCTTCCCTTGGCTCGATGCCCAACTACCTGCTGACCAACAACCCCAACGTGAAGACTCTCAAGGACTTCACCGAAAAAGACCGGATCGCCGTGCCCGCCGCCGGCGTCGGGTTCCAGTCGCGCACGCTGCAGATCGAGACCGCCAAGCAGTTCGGCGATGCCAACTACAAGAAGTTTGACGACATCTCCATCAGCCTGGCTCACCCGGACGCGACCGCTGCGCTGATTGCCGGCGGCTCGGAGATCAATTCGCACTTCTCTAGTCCGCCGTTCCAGTACCAGGAACTGTTGAATCCCAACGTGCACAAGGTGCTCAGTTCCTACGACATCCTGGGCGGGCAGGCGACGTTCAACGTGCTCTACACCACGCAGAAATTCCACGACGAAAACCCCAAGACCTACAAAGCGTTCTATGACGCGCTGGCCGAGGCCGAGAAAATTATCAAGGCCGACAAACCGGCTGCGGCCAAGGCCTATATTCGCGTAGAACAGTCGAAGTTGCCGTTGGACCTGGTTGAAAAAATTGTTCAGGACCCGGAAATCGACTTCACCATCGTGCCGCAGCGCACTTACATCTACGCCGAAAAATTGCAGGCACTCGGTGTGCTGAAAAACAAGGCCGCCAGCTGGAAGGACTACTTCTTCGAAGAAGCCCATGGCGGCAATGGCAGCTAACCGGCAATCAAGCTGCGCTTGATCCAGTCATACAAGTCATTCCCCTCGCTCGACAATTCACTGTTGGCCCGCCGGCACAGGTAGTACTGGCGGCCATCATTGACCTCCCGTTCAAACAACTTCACCAACACGCCACTGGCTACCAGGGGCGCCACCAACGGCTCGCGCAGCAAGGCGCAGCCGAGGCCGGTGAGCGTGGCGGTGAGCGCCAGTTGGCCGTCTTCCAACAACAGCCCATTCAGCGCCGTGGTGTCCACGTCGGCCGCTTCGAACCACTGGCCCCAGGTGCCGCGTTCTTCGTCGTGCAGCAGTGGCAGCTGGCTCAACGCCTCGGGCGAGTCGATGGGGCCATGTTGCGCCAGGAAATCGCGGCTGCAATAGGGCGTCACCGCGCCGGAGATCAGCGGCTCACTGTGATAACCCGGCCAATGCCCGGTGCCGAAGCGGATCGACAGGTCGGCCGCATCGCTGGGGTAACTGCGGTGGTTGGCGTAGGTCACGTTGATGTCCAGCGCCGGGTGGTCCTTCAGAAAGTCCGCCAGGCGCGGGATGAACAGGTTGATGCCAAACAGCGGGATCAGGCTGATGGTCACCTGGCGCGTGGCGCTTTTTTCGCGCACGTGCTCGGTGGCGCTGCGCAGTACGGCGAAGGCCGAACGAATCGCGCGGTAGTACTCGCGGCCTTCATCGGTGAGTACCAGGTTGCGGCCCTGACGCAAGGTCAGTGGCTGTTGCAGGAAATCTTCCAGCAAGTGCAGTTGATGGCTGATGGCCGAGGCGGACACGTCCAGCTCGCGCGCGGCGGCATTCACGCCGCCATGGCGCGCGAACGCTTCGAAGGTGCGCACGGCACGCAGGGGAGGGTCGTTGGCTAATTGTTCTGATTTATTCATGTGTTGAATTAAATACTAACTTTTAATCTGAATAAAGAGCCATAAGTGCCGTATTTTTGGCATAAAAGGCCTGTTATTCGTTTGATATATGCATATGACTTTCTGATATTTGATAAAAACAGAATAGATGCTTAGTGTGCCGCCCTTGCACGCACTGAGGTTTCTGGTCCTGATGGATGGGTTTATCCAACAACTGCTCAATGGTTTGATGACGGGCAGTCTCTACGCGCTGGTGGCCCTGGGTTACACCATGGTCTACGGCATTTTGCGCATCATCAACTTTGCCCACGGCGACGTGTTGATGATCGGCGCGTTGGTGGGGTTGTCGGTGATCCGCCTGGTGCAGGCCGCCTGGCCTGCGCTGCCGCCAGTACTGGTGCTGCTCTGTGCAACCCTGGTGGCCATGGCGTTTTGCGCGGTACTCGCGGTGGTCATTGAACGCGTCGCCTATCGCCGCCTGCGCCATGCTCCGCGCCTGGCGCCCCTGATCAGCGGGATTGGCGTGTCGCTGTTGCTGCAAACCATCGCCATGCTGGTCTGGACCCGTAACCCGCAGATGTTCCCGCAACTGCTGCCGCTGGCGCCGATTGAAGTACTGGCTGGTGCCTCGGCGCACCCGGCGATTACCAACGTCACGGCGTTGGCCACCATCGCCATCGCCTTGTCGGTGATGGTTGCGCTGCTGGTGCTGGTGGAGCGCACGCGCTTCGGCCGGGCCATGCGTGCCGTGGCGGAAAACCCCCAGGTCGCCAGCCTGATGGGCATCAGCCCCAATCGGATTATCGTCATCACCTTCGCCATCGGCGGCGCCCTGGCAGCACTCGCCGGGATCATGATGGCCAGCAACTACGGCAGCGCGCATTTCTACATGGGCTTCCTGCCCGGTATCAAAGCCTTCACCGCAGCGGTCCTGGGCGGCATCGGCAACCTCAAGGGCGCCATGCTCGGCGGCCTGCTGCTGGGGCTGATCGAAGCCCTGGGCACCGGTTACCTGGGTGCGGCCACCAACGGCGTGTTCGGCAGTAATTACCAGGATGTGTTCGCCTTTATCGTGTTGATCGCGGTGCTGGTGTTCCGTCCTTCCGGGCTGTTGGGCGAACGTTTGGCGACCCGCGCATGATCACGTCTCTCTCTCCCAATAAACGCGCCAGCCTTGGCTTGCTGCTGTTCGCCGTGGCTCTGGTATTGGCGCCTTGGATCGTCGGGCATGCCGGCGGCAACACCTGGGTGCGTACCCTGGACTTTGCCCTGCTGTACATCATGCTCGCCCTTGGCCTGAACATTGTGGTCGGTTACGCCGGGCTGCTGGACATGGGCTTCATCGCGTTTTACGCGGTGGGCGCCTACCTGGCCGCGTTGCTCTCGTCACCCCATTTGCTGCAACAGTTCCCGGCATTGGCCGCGCTGTTGCCGGCAGGGATGCACACCTCGATCTGGCTGATCTTGCCGTTGGGCGCACTGCTCGCTGCCGGTTGCGGCGTGGTGCTCGGCGCGCCGACCCTACGCCTGCGCGGCGATTACCTGGCCATCGTGACCCTGGGCTTTGGCGAAATCATTCGCATCCTGCTGCGCAACCTTGATCGCCCGGTGAATCTCACCAACGGGCCTAAAGGCATTGCCCAGGTCGATCCGGTCAACCTGCTGGGCGTGAACCTCGGTCGCACCCAGGAGCTGTTCGGCCTGCGCCTGCCGTCGGTCTACCTCTATTACTACCTGTTTGCTGCGCTGGTGGTGCTGATTCTGTTTGCCTGCATCCGCCTGGAGCGCTCGCGCATCGGCCGCGCCTGGGTGGCGATCCGTGAAGACGAAGAGGCGGCCCAGGCCATGGGCGTGAATACCGTGCGCCTCAAGCTGTTGGCGTTTGCCATCGGTGCGGCGTTCGGCGGGGTGAGCGGGACGCTGTTCGCTTCGTTCCAGGGTTTTGTTTCGCCGGAGTCCTTCACCCTCAACGAGTCCATCGCCGTGTTGGCCATGGTGGTGCTGGGTGGCATGGGCCATATCCCCGGCGTGATCCTCGGCTGCGTGCTGTTGGCGGCCTTGCCCGAAGCCTTGCGCGCCAGCATGGGCCCGCTGCAGCAGGCGCTGTTCGGCCAGGTGCTGGTGGACCCGGAAATCATCCGCCAGTTGTTTTACGGCCTGGCGCTGATTCTGGCGATGCTCTACCGACCGGCCGGGCTGTGGCCCAAAGGAGTGGCACGATGAACGCACCGCTGTTGCAGATAGACCAGGTCAACAAGCACTTCGGCGGCGTTGCGGCGCTGACCGATGTGAGCCTGAGCATCCAGCCCGGTGAGATCTACGGGTTGATCGGTCCGAACGGCGCGGGCAAGACCACGTTCTTCAATGTGATGACCGGCTTGTACACCCCGGACTCCGGGCGCTTCCAGCTCGATGGTCGTGACTACCAGCCCACCAGCGTGCATCAGGTGGCCGAAGCCGGTATTGCCCGTACGTTCCAGAATATCCGCCTGTTCAATGCCATGAGCGCCCTGGAAAACGTGATGGTCGGGCGCCATGTGCGCACCCGCAATGGCCTGTGGGCGGCGTTGAGTCGTCACCGCCGCGCGCAGGAAGAAGAGGCGCAAACCCGTGCCCATGCCCACCGTTTGTTGGCGTATGTAGGCCTGGCCGGCTTTGCCCATTACCGCGCCGACAGCCTCAGCTACGGCCATCAACGCCGCCTGGAAATCGCCCGCGCCCTGGCCACCGAGCCACGCTTGCTGGCCCTGGATGAACCGGCGGCGGGCATGAACGCCAGCGAGAAAGTGCAACTGCGCGGCCTGCTGGAAAAGATCCGTGACGACGGCCACACGCTGTTGCTGATCGAACATGACGTCAAGCTGGTGATGGGCGTATGCGACCGCATCAGCGTGCTCGACTACGGCCAGGTCATCGCCGTCGGCCCACCCGCCGAAGTGCGTCAGCATCCGGCGGTGATCCAGGCCTATCTGGGAGCCAGTGCGCATGTCTGAAGCCTTGTTGAACGTCGAGGGCTTGCAGGTGCGCTACGGCGCCATCGAAGCCGTCAAATCCCTGGACCTGCATATCGCTGAAGGCGAGCGTGTCACGCTGATCGGCGCCAATGGCGCGGGCAAGTCCTCCAGCCTCAAGGCCCTGACCGGCTTGCTGCCGGCGACCAAGGGGTCGATCCATTTTGCCGGGCAATCGATTCTCGGCCAGGCCCCGGAACACCTGCTGCGCCAGGGCATCGCCATGGTCCCTGAGGGCCGTGGGATTTTCGCGCGGATGAGCGTGTTGGAAAACCTGCAGGCTGGCGCCTTTTTGCGCCGCGATAACGAGCAAGTACGGCGCGAAATGCGCCAGTTGTTCGAACACTTCCCGCGCCTGGAAGAACGCCTGCACCAGTCCGCCGGGCTGCTGTCCGGTGGTGAGCAACAGATGCTCGCCCTGGCCCGTGCGCTGTTGTCACGCCCGCGCTTGTTGATCCTGGACGAACCGTCCATGGGCTTGGCACCGATCATGGTCGAGAAGATTTTCCAGGTGATCGACGACGTCTGTCGCCAGGGCATGACCCTGTTGCTGGTTGAACAGAACGCACGGCTGGCGCTGCAAGTCACCGACCGAGCCTACGTGATGGACACCGGGCGCATCACCTTGACCGGCCCTTCCCAGGATTTGCTTGAACACCCCGAGGTGCGCAGTGCTTACCTCGGCGAATAAAACCATGACGCTACCGGACGCCCGGCGTGTTCCGACCCGCCCGACACTTAGCAGGAATAACCCATGAACACCTTGAAGAAAACCGCATTGATCGGCCTGGCCCTGAGCAGCCTGGCCAGCGCCGTGGCCCAGGCCGACCAGACTGTGTTGATCGGCCTCGCCGGCCCGCTCACGGGCCCGTCGGCCCGGATCGGCAAGGACCTGGAAAACGGCGCGCAACTGGCCATCGACCAGGCCAACGCCAAGCACCCGAAGATCAACGGTGAAGCCGTGACCTTCAAGCTGGTGTCCGAAGACGACCAGTCCGACCCACGCACCGCCGTCACCGTGGCCCAGCGCCTGGTCGACGAGGGCGTGGTGGGCGTGGTCGGCCACTGGAACACCGGCACCAGCATCCCGGCGGCACGGGTTTACCACGACGCGGGCATCGCCCAGGTGGCGCCGGTGGCTACCGGTCACGCTTACACCCAGCAAGGGTTCGACACCAGTTTCCGCATCATGGGCCACGACGATGATGGCGGTCGGGTCGCCGGCGACTATGCCCTGAAAACCCTCAAGGCCCAGCGTATCGCCGTGATCGACGACCGCACCGCCTTTGGTCAGGGCCTGGCGGACCAGTTCGTCAAATCCATCGAAGCCGGTGGCGCCAAGGTGGTGTCCCGCGAATACGTGGACGACAAGACCATCGACTTCAGCGCCGTGCTGACCAATATCCGCAGCCAGAACCCGGACCTGATCTTCTTCGGCGGCGTCGACGCCCAGGCTGCACCGTTGGCCCGTCGCATCAAGCAACTGGGGATCAAGGCGCCGTTGATGGGCGCCGGTGGTTTCGTCAGCCAGACCTTCCTGCAATTGGCGCAGAACGAAGGCGAAGGCGTGATCGCCCTGGAGCCGGGCCTGGCGATTGCGCAGATGCCGGGCGGCAAGGCATTCGAGCAGGCTTACAAGGAGCGCTACAAAACCAACATCGAGCTGCACGCGCCGTTCGCCTACGACGGTGTAGGCGTGCTGGTGGCGGCTATCGAGAAAGCAGATTCGGTGGACCCACAGAAATACCTGCCGGTGCTGCGCGCCATCAGCTATGAGGGCGTGACCGGCACCATCGCCTTTGACGGCGAAGGCAACTTGAAGAAACCGACGTTCACCGTTTACCAGGTCAAGGCCAATCAATGGCAGCCGGTGAGCGTGGCAGGCGGTCAATAATCGTATTGTCGGGTGCCTGTTGGGCACCCGGTTCTGTGGAGCTGATGGAGGCACACAATGAGCAAACTGGAAGGTGAACTGGGCATCCTCGCCCGGCGGCGCATCGAGGCCGAAATCATCAAGCCGATCTACGAGATCCTCAAGCGCGAACAGGGCAAGGACTTTGCCGCTGCCGTGATCGGTGAAGCCGTGGGCAATGCCGCGATCCAGGCCGGCAAGCATTTTGCGTCGCTGGAAGAGCAGGGCGCTGACCTCAAGAGCTTCGTCGAGCTGCAAGTGCTGTGGGAGAAGGACGACGCGCTGAAGGTCGAGATCATCGCCAGTGACGCCGACCACTACGACTACGACGTCAAACGCTGCCGCTACGCCGAGATGTACCACGAGATGGGCCTGGGCGAGATCGGCCACCTGCTGTCGTGCAACCGTGACGAGTTGTTTATCGTCGGCTACAACCCTGACATCCAGTTGACCCGCACCCAAACCATCATGGGCGGCGATCACCGTTGTGACTTCCGCTATCGGGCCAAACCCCATGAGTAAGCTGGCGCGTGTGAACGGCGAACGCCTGTGGGCTTCGCTGATGGAAATGGCGCAGATCGGCGCCACCGAAAAAGGCGGCGTATCACGCCTGGCGCTGACCGACGAAGACCGCCGTGGCCGCGACCTGTTCGTGCAGTGGTGCGAGGCGGCCGGTTGCAGCATCCGCGTGGACGCCATGGGCAATATCTTCGCCCGTCGCGCAGGGCGCTTCGACGATTTGGCCCCGGTGATGACCGGTTCCCACGGCGACTCCCAGCCCTTTGGCGGCAAGTACGACGGCATCTACGGCGTGCTTGCGGGCGTGGAAGTGCTGCGCACCCTGAATGACTTGGGCATTGAGACCGACCGGCCCATCGAAGTGGTCAACTGGACCAACGAAGAAGGCTCACGCTTTGCGCCGGCGATGATTTCGTCGGGCGTCTACGCGGGCGTGTTTGACCTGGAATACGGGCTGTCCCGTGAAGACAAAGCCGGCGTGACCATTGGCCAGGCGCTGCAGCAAATCGGCTACGCTGGCACCGAGCCGGTGGGCGGCCAAGCCATCCACGCCGCGTTCGAACTGCATATCGAACAAGGCCCGATCCTCGAAGCGCAGGGCATTACCATCGGCGTGGTCACCGGCGCCCAGGGCCAGCGCTGGTACGAAGTGGAACTGAGCGGCCGCAGCGCCCACGCGGGCACCACGCCCATGGACCACCGCCTGGATGCCTTGCTCGGTTTTGCCCGGGTGGTCGAGGCCGTCAACGGGTTGGGCCTGGAGCAGGGCGCCGAAGGGCGGGCCACGGTGGGCATGGCGAATATCTTCCCCAACTCACGCAACGTGGTGCCGGGGCGGGTGTTTTTCAGTGTGGAATTCCGTCACCCCGATGAAGCGGTCTTGGCACGCCAGGACCAGCAGTTGCGTGATGCCGTGGCGCAGATTGCCGACGGCATTGGCTTGCAGCACAGCGTGAAGCAGATCTTCCAGTACGCGCCGATTGCCTTTGATGCGGGCTGTGTCGAAGTCGTGCGTGCGTCGGCGCAGGCGTTGGGCTATAGCCATCGGCCGATGATTTCCGGCGCCGGGCATGATGCCTGCTACCTGAACCGGGTGGCGCCGACGGCGATGATCTTTGTACCCTGTGTGGATGGGTTGAGCCATAACGAGGCGGAAGACATTTCCCAGGAATGGTCGACGGCGGGGGCGGATGTGTTGCTCCAGGCGATGCTGGCAAAGGCCTCTGCCTAGCGAAAGAACTCACCCGGCGTCGCCTCGAACTGCTGGCGAAATGCATTGATAAACGCCGAGGTGGATTCATACCCACACCCCAGCGCCACATCCGTCACCCGCTCGCCCTGCTCCAGGGCGGGCAGGGCGGTGAGCAATCGCAAACGCTGGCGCCACGCGCGAAAGGTCAGCCCGGTGTCGCTCAGGAACAAGCGGCTGAGGGTCTTCTCGCTCACCCCCAGCTTCTGGCTCCACTGGCCCAAGGTCGTCTGCTGCTCCGGGTGTGAATTCATGCTGCGGTAGATCTGGCGTAAACGCGGGTCCAGCGGCAGCGGCAGCATCAGGTCGACTTGCGGCGCCGCCGCCAGTTGGTCCAGTACCACTTGGGCCAGGCGCCCATCCGGTCCATCCTCGGCATATTCCACCGGCAGTTCGCTGAAACTGCGGATCAACTCCCGCAGCAAACTGCTTACCTCCAGCACATGGCAGCGCTCATCCGCCCAGGCGGTGACGCTGCAATCCAGGTACAGGCTGCGCATCTCCGTGTGGGGCGAGCTGAACACGCGGTGCGGCATACCGGCCGGAATCCACACCGCGCGCTGAGGCGGCGCGACGAAGCGGCCGACGCTGGTCTGGATCTCCAGCACCCCGGAAATCGCGTAGGACAATTGCACCCACGGGTGGCTGTGGCGACGGGTCAACGCACGATTGGGCAAGGATTCGGTGCGTCCGTACACCGGCCGTGGCAGGCTGGAAAGCCCAGGCACACTGCGGCGGACGATCTTATCATGTCCTTTAGGCGGCATTTACTGGCTCATTGGCGTTAGTCGGTAACAAGCCGTTACGTTAGAGTCGCGACGACGCTCTTGGCAACCCCCGGAAGATCCTGCTTATGACTCGCCCCCGTTTTCTGCCCGACAACTTCACCCTGACGCTGATCGCCACGGTGATCCTCGCTTCCCTGCTGCCCGCCAGCGGCCAGACCGCCGTGGCCTTCGGCTGGGTCACCAACCTTGCGATTGCGCTGCTGTTCTTCCTGCACGGCGCCAAGCTGTCGCGCCAGGCGATTGTTGCCGGTGCCGGGCACTGGCGCCTGCATTTGTTGGTGTTCAGCCTGACCTTCGTGCTGTTCCCGCTGCTGGGCCTGGCGCTAAAGCCGGTGTTGTCGCCGCTGATCGGCAAAGACCTGTACATGGGCATGCTCTACCTCTGCGCCCTGCCGGCCACGGTGCAATCGGCAATTGCGTTTACGTCGCTGGCGCGGGGCAATATCCCGGCGGCGATTTGCAGTGCGGCGGCGTCCAGCCTGTTCGGGATCTTCCTCACGCCATTGCTGGTGACCCTGTTGCTCAACGTGCACGGCGAGGGTGGCTCAACCGTCGACGCGATCCTGAAGATCAGCGTGCAATTGCTGTTGCCATTCATCGCCGGGCAGATTGCCCGTCGCTGGATCGGCGAGTGGGTCGGCCGCAATAAATCCTGGCTGAAGTTCGTTGATCAGGGCTCGATTCTGCTGGTGGTCTATGGCGCGTTCAGCGAAGCGGTCAACGAAGGCATCTGGCACCAGATCCCGTTGTGGGAGCTGGGTGGGTTGGTGGTGGCGTGCTGCGTGTTGCTCGCCTTGGTGCTGGTGGCCTCGACCGTGCTGGGCAAGGCCTTTGGCTTCAATCAGGAGGACCGCATCACCATCCTGTTCTGTGGTTCGAAGAAGAGCCTGGCAACCGGTGTGCCGATGGCCCAGGTGTTGTTCGCCGGGGCAACCATGGGCGTGTTGATTTTGCCGCTGATGCTGTTCCACCAGATCCAGCTGATGGTCTGCGCGGCGTTGGCCCAGCGTTATGCCAAGCGGCCGGAAAGCATTCCAGAAATGATGGGGCAGGTGGATCCTTGATCTACGTCACAGCCTTTGCCGAATAAGCTCAAGTAAACGCCGGGCCAGACGACTACCTTCTTAACTACCCAAGAAGGAGCGTCGACATGAACGTTAAACGTTTGTCACTGGTTACCGGCGTTCTTGCGGTATGGGCGGGGGCTTGCCTGGCGGCGCCCTCAGGCGTCATTCAATTTCACGGCAGTATTGTCGAGCCCAGTTGTAATTCGGCTGCGCCGGGTGGGTCGACGGTGGAACTCAAAGGCTGCCCCCAGGCCCTGCGTGGCAGCCAGTTGGCGGTGCAACCGGTGGGCACGGTGAAGGCGCTGGGCACTGCGCAGGCTAACGTCAAGTTGGTCGCCGACAGCCGTGATGGGCGCTATTACGACCAACGGTATGTGCTGGTGGACGCCCTCGGCAAGCCCATTCAATCGGGGGCCTACGTGGTCACCCTGAGCGCGCCGTGATGGGGTTGAGGTTGTTTTGAGCCGGATCGGCGTCAACAGCCGCGCCAGAAACCTATAGAATGCTCGGCGGCGGCGCTTGTCCTGGGTGGCCGTCTGATCATCGTCCGAGTACCGCGCCCTTCAATGAGCATTTCAGCCGCAACGCCCCAAGCCAACTGGCAACCGGTCATCGCCCTCGCGTTGGCCGCCTTTGTGTTCAATACCACCGAATTCGTGCCCGTCGGGCTGCTCAGCGCCATCGGTGCCAGCTTCGACATGCCCGTGTCCAGCGTCGGCCTGATGCTCACCATCTACGCCTGGATCGTGTCCCTGACCTCGCTGCCGGTGATGCTGCTGACCCGCAACGTCGAACGGCGCAAGCTGCTGATCGTGCTGTTCTGCATGTTTATCGTCAGCCACATCCTTTCCAGTGTCGCCAACAGCTTCGGCCTGCTGATGATCAGCCGTATTGGCATTGCCTTGTCCCACGCCCTGTTCTGGTCGATCACCGCGTCCCTTGCAGTGCGCCTGGCGCCGGAAGGCAAGCAGGTGCAAGCCCTCGGCCTGTTGGCTACCGGTACTTCTTTGGCGATGGTGTTGGGTATCCCGTTGGGCCGCCTGCTGGGCGAAGCCATGGGCTGGCGCACCACGTTCCTAGTGATCGGCGCGTTCGCCGCCGCCCTGGTGTTCTGGCTGGCGCGCACCTTGCCGCTGCTGCCGAGCCAGAATTCCGGCTCCCTGCGCAGCCTGCCGCTGCTGTTCAAGCGCCCGGCGCTGGTGGCGTTGTACGTGCTCACGGCCATGACCGTGACCGCGCAATTCACGGCCTACAGCTACATCGAACCCTTCGTCGAAGGCGTCGCCGGCATGAGCGGCAGCGCGGTCACCCTGATCCTGCTGGTGTTCGGCGGCGCGGGCATCATCGGCTCGCTGCTGTTCAGCCTGGTGCACCGATTCAACCCGCACCTGTTCGTGGTCGGCGCGGTATTCATCCTCGCCGCGTGCCTGGCGCTGCTGCTGCCGTTGAGTGGTGCAGAATCCTACCTGGTGGTGTTGAGCGTGTTCTGGGGGATGGCGATCATGGGTTTTGGCCTGGCAATGCAATCCAAGGTACTGGTGCTGGCCCCGGATGCGACTGACGTGGCTATGGCGATGTTTTCCGGCATCTACAACATCGGCATCGGCGGCGGCGCCCTGATGGGCAGTTGGGTCGGCAGCCAGTTTGGCTTCGCCTGGATCGGCGCGGCAGGTGGGTTGCTGGCGGCGCTGGCGTTGATTGGGTATTGCCTGGCGATCCGCCGATTTGGGCAGGGTGTCGTAACCCGATAAAACAGGACAAGTCTTACACAGCAATTTGATACCCATTGCTACCGTCCCCCACGACCGCCCACGGTCTGTGGTGACGGCACTTGAACAGCAATGGAGTCGATTGTGCAAAAGCGTTTGACCGCCGAGTTTATCGGTACTTTCTGGCTGACGTTCGGCGGCTGTGGCAGCGCCATCCTGGCGGCGGCTTTCCCGGAACTGGGTATTGGGTTTGTCGGCGTTTCGCTGGCGTTCGGGCTCACGGTGCTGACCATGGCCTATGCGGTAGGCGGTATTTCCGGTGGGCATTTCAACCCGGCGGTGACCCTGGGTTTATGGGCGGGGCGGCGTGTGGCCGGCGGTGATGTGCTGCCGTATATCGCGGCGCAAGTTGCCGGTGCGATGGGCGCGGCAGCGGCTTTGTACCTGATTGCCAATGGGCAGCCGGATTTCACAGTGGGTGGGTTTGCAGCCAACGGTTATGGTCCATTGAGCCCTGGTCACTTCGACATGAAGGCCGCGTTGCTCGCGGAGTTCATCGCCACGTTTTTCTTCTTGTTCATCATCATGCGTGTGACCGCACCGGGCGCGGTGCCTGGCTTTGCGCCGATTGCGATTGGCTTGGCGCTGGCGCTGATACACCTGGTGTTGATCCCGGTGACCAATACTTCGGTGAACCCGGCACGCAGCACCGGGCCGGCGTTGTTTGCCGGGGGCGAGTACCTGGCGCAGCTTTGGCTGTTCTGGCTGGCGCCGATGGTGGGCGGGGTGATGGGGGCCTTGGCGGCGCGTTCGTTGGGTGAGGGCGATAAAAAAACGCCCGCCTAAACATCATCGGCGGGCGCTCGGGAATGACCGGGTCAGCAAGGAGTGAGCTGGCCGGTGTAGGGAGTACGGAGATCAGGCCACCGGAATCAACGGGTCCGCCGCCGCCAGCGCCACGGTGCGATCAGCGGCCGGAGGGTAGATCCACACGGTGTTGATCTGGTGCTTGAGGTCCTTGGCTTCCTGGCCGACCAGTTTCAGCTGGCGGTCCCAGCCTTCGGTGAACACCGCGCCCCAGGCGCCGAGGTCGAGGCAGGTCACGTACTTGGGCTGGCTGTAGGTCATCGGCGCGACGCCGATCAGGTCGGCGGCGACGTTGTTGCCGGCATAACGGCCCAGGGCGATGGCGTGCTGGCAGGACATGCCGGCGAAGTTGCCCAGGTCATCGGTCGCGGCGTAGGCCACGTCGCCAGCGGCGAACACGTCAGCCTGGCCCTTGACCTTGAGGTTGCCGTCCACATGCAGGCGGCCCTGGGGATCGCGGGTGCCGCTGACCTGTTCGGTGAGCGGGTTGGCGCGAAAACCGATGGTCCAGATTACAGTGCTGGATTCGATCCGTTGCCCATTCGCCAGGGTCACGCCGCCGGCATCCACCGAGGCGACAGAAGTGTTAAGCACCCAATCCAGGCCCAATTCGGTGCTCGCTTCGATGATCGAGGGACGAATGCCATCGCCCATGGACGCGGCGATCTGCGGGCCACGGTCAACCACCACGACGCGAATGTCAGCCTTGTCACCCAGTACTTCACGCAGGCGCGCCGGCATTTCGGTGGCGGTCTCGATACCGGTAAAACCACCCCCGGCGACCACCACGGTATTGCGAGCTGCGCTGTCAGGCAGGTTCTTCAAGGCCTTGATATGCGCTTCGAGGCGCGTGGCGTCTTCGATCTGGTCCACATCGAAGACATGCTCTATGCCTGGCATCTGCGGACGATTCAGGCGGCTGCCGGCGGCCAGCACCAAGCGGTCGTACTTGATCGTAGTCGAAGTGCCGCTTACGTCGCGGTAGGTCACTTGCTTGCCGTTTTCATCGATGCTGTCCGCCGCGCCTTCAATGAACGTCACGTTCACCGCGTCGAACAACGGGCCCAGCGGCGCCATCATGGTGTGCACATCGGGCTCGTAGAAACGTGGGCGGATGCGCAGTTCCGGTTGCGGGGCGAGCAAGCTGATCTGCACGTCGTTGCGGTCATGTTTGTCCAGCAGGCGGGCCGCGCTCAACGCGCTCCAGACACCACCGAACCCTGCGCCAATAATAAGAATGTGCTGTTTCATGGTTTGCTCCTGGAGAGGCGTTGTTGCGTGAGTGGGACTGTGTGGAGCCAGACTATCCAGGTGGCCTGCCTTGAACACTTCTACCTAGGGTCAATGCAGGCATGCGTAGGTGTGAGGCGGCTATACCAAGGTATTAGCGGCCCAGCACATCGGCGAGGCAGGCCATCAGTTGGGCGCAGGAAAACGGCTTGGGAAAGAATGCAATCGGCGGCGGCAATGCCGGGTCGATACTGGGCGGCGGGCCGGGGTAGCCGGTGATAAAAATCACCGGCAGTGAGACGCCATCGGCATGCAGGGTTTCGTAGAGCTGGATGCCGGTGAGGCCAGGCATCTGGATGTCGCTGATCAGGCAGGCGGTGGTGCGGGGGGCATCGGAGCCGAGAAAGGCTTCGGCATTCGCATAGAGCCGGACGCTGTAGCCGTTGGAGCGCAGCAGCCCATCCAGTGCCAGGCGAACGGACTCATCATCATCGACGATGGCAATTATCTTCGTGTCGGACATTTCGTTACCTGGAGGCTATCGGGCTGCACATGGAAGCAACCCGCCATCACCCCACGATACGCCGTCCACACCGGCAACATACTATACGTGCGTATACCCAACCTGCTGCTTGACCGGGATGCCGAGGGCCTGGGCCATACGTACCAGATCAGCGAAAGAGCGCGCGAGCATCTTGCGCATCGCCTGGCCGCGATGGATCTTCACGGTGATTTCACTCAGGCCGATTTCGCCGGCAATCTGCTTGTTCATCAGGCCGGAAACCGCCAGTGCCATCACCGTTTGCTCGCGGGGGGTGAGGGTGGCGTAGCGGCTGCGCAGTTCATCATCGCCGCGCTCGGCTTCACGCCGCGCCTTGTCCTTGGCGTGGGCGGCGCACACCGCGTCGATCAGGTCCTGCTCGCGGAACGGCTTGGCCAGGAAGTCCACGGCACCGGCTTTCATCGCGCGCACGGTCATGGCGATATCGCCGTGGCCGGTCATGAACACGATGGGCAGGTTGATCCGCGCCGTCACCAATTCATTCTGAAAATCCAGGCCGCTGGTGCCTTGCAGGCGTACGTCGAGCACCAGGCAACTGGGCAGGTCGGGGCGTGGGAAATGCATGAACTCGGCGGCCGAAGCAAACAGCTGGACCTGCAGGCCCACCGAGCGCAAAAGGCTGCCGAGGGATTCGCGCAGCGGGCGATCATCATCGACGATATACACCCAGGGTTCCTGGCTGATCACGCGGTTCATCGGGTGAAGGTCGTTCATGGGGCCTCCTTGGCCAACAGTGGCAGTGAGCAGGTGAATGCGGTGCCCTCGCCGGGCGTGCTGGCGGCCCAGAGACGGCCGCCGTGGAAGTCGATGATCGAACGGCAGATCGACAGGCCCATGCCCAGGCCGTCGGGCTTGGTGGTGAAGAAGGGTTGGAACAAGGTCGGCAGGTCCTTGGCGTCAATGCCGATGCCCTGGTCGGCCACTTCGAGCAGGACATTGTCGCCGTCTACCCAGGTGCGCACCCGCAGCAGGCGCTGGCGCGGGGCAACGGTTTCCATGGCGTGGCAGGCATTGATGATCAAGTTGATCAGCACCTGTTGCAGCTGCACGCGGTCGGCGTTGATCTGTGCGTCGAGCACGCCCAGTTCCACGCGGCTGCGCACTTTATGGCGCGACAGTTCGTGCTGCACCAGGCCCAGGGTTTCGTTGACGATGGCGTCCAGCGACTCGGGTTTGCGCAGCGGGTCGCACTTGCGTGACAGCGCGCGAATGCGGCTGATCACCTCACTGGCGCGGCAGGCGCTGGAGACGATGCGGTCCAGAGACTGGCGGGCTTCATTGAGGTCGGGTTCGGCGCGGTCAAGCCAGCGCCGACAGGCTTCGCCACTGCTGGTGATGGCGGTCAGCGGCTGGTTCACCTCATGGGCAATCGAGGCGGCCAATTCGCCCAGGGAAGTGATGCGGGTGACGTGAGCCAGTTGGCTCTGCGCATGGAACAACGCCTCTTCGGCGAGCTTGTCGGCAGTGACGTCCTTCACCGCGCCCAGGTATTCGAAATGCCCACGGCTCTCGACGGGGCTGGCGATCATATGCAGGTGCTTGACGCGCCCATCCGGCATCAGCAGGCGGTGCTTGACCTCGATCAGCGGCACGCGGTTCAGGGCCTTGGCGAAGACCTCGCGGGCCAGGTGACGGTCGTCGGGATGGGTGCGCTCCAGCACCATCGCCGCCGTGGGCGTCTGCTGGTGTGGGTATTCGAAGATCCGCGCCAATTCCTCGGACCAGGACATGGCATCGCTGTCGCCACGAAAACTCACGCTGCCGGTCTGGCTCAGGCGCTGGGCGCCCACCAGGTAGGCCTCGTTGTGCCGCAGGCTGTCCGCCGCGTACTTGCTGCGCAGGGCAAGAAAAGTGATGGCTGACAGCGCCGTGAGGCAGCGGAAGAACCCGGTGATCGATTCCCAACGTTCATAGTTGCCGTTGTAGAGAAACAGCGCAGTAAGCAGCGCGATGGAAAACAGCGCGACGCCAATCACCACATTGATTGAAAAGAGGTTGGCCGCCATCAACAGCAGCGTGATGTACAGCAGCGTCGGCGCCCAGTCGGTGTGGGTTTCGGAGTTGATCACGAAGATGCCGCAGGCCACGACCAGCCCGACCACCCAGCCCAGGGCGTTGATCGCTGGGGTCGGGCTGATGCCGAACGAGGCGCGTGCGTGGGTCTGTCGGGGGGTGAATACCAGCCGGTCCCAGAGGCCGGTCAACCACGACTGTTCGCGGCGCGCGCTCGCGGGAACGGTAATTTTCATGGCGTTCGGGCACTCCGTTGGTGTTATCGGGGGTGGAGCAGGGGTCACTTACTTTAAAAGCATCCGTTCTCACCGAGTAGGACACAAAACCCTGAAATCCTGCCAAGCCCTCTCTGTTGCAAGCAGCGCGCTCCTTGTGGTGAGCGAGCTTGCTCGCGCTGGGGCGCGAAGCGGCCCCAAAACCAGGCCCTAGGGTTTATCTGGAAAAATGCGGTGGTCTTACTGGGGCCGCTTCGCAGCCCAGCGCGAGCAAGCTCGCTCACTACAAAAAGCCCACTCCCCACAGAGAATGTTTTCCATTCAGAGCCCTATACGCAGGTATGACCACCTTGACCCCAGGTAGGAGTGACGCCCGGCCCGCGCCGCCATAACCTGAGGCCTCTCACTCCTCTCCAAGGCCCTGCGGCCGGGTGGCTAACATGATGAACAGAAATGACCTGCGTCGTGCTGACATCAATCTGCTGGTGGTGTTCGAGTCGATGATGCACGAGCGCAATGTCAGCCGGGTCGGCGAGAAATTGTTCCTCGGCCAGCCGACCATCAGCAGTGCCCTCGGCCGCTTGCGGTTGATGTTCGATGACCCGCTGTTCATTCGCGCTGGGCGGCTGATGCAACCCACGTCGCGTGCCGAGGAAATCTTCAGCAATCTCGGCCCGGCGCTGGACAGCATTGCGGCGGCGCTGAGTCGCTGCCAGGCGTTCAACCCGGCGACCAGCGAGGCCACCTTTCATATCGGCCTGTCCGACGACGTGGAATACGCCTTGCTGCCCAGCCTGTTGCGGCGCCTGCGCATCGAGGCGCCCAACATGACCCTGGTGGTGCGCCGTGCCGATCACTGGCAGATGTCGCAACTGCTCACCAGTGGCGAGATCTCCCTGGGCATCAGCCACACCCAGGAACTGCCGGCCAATGCACGCCGCAAAAGCCTGCGGCCGATGCGTCCGATGCTGCTGCGCGCCGATCACCGGCCAGGGGACGTGGGACTGGACGAGTTCTGCCAGCGGCCCCACGCGGTGGTGTCGTCCATGGGCAATGTGATCGATGACTCCGACCGTGCCCTGGGCCTGATCGGTCGCCAGCGCAAAGTGGTGCTCACCGTGCCGCAGTTCAGCGCGTTGCCGGTGCTGCTGGCCGACAGCGACATGCTCGCCATCGTGCCCGACTATGTGGCGCGCGCCATGGCCGGAGTCGGTGGCCTTCGTGCGCAGTGTGCGCCGCTGGATTTGCCTGAGCAGGAGTTGGCGCTGGTGTGGCGCGGCACCACCCATAACGATCCGGGGGAGCGCTGGTTGCGGGCGCGCTGCAGTGTGTTCCTGGGCGAGCCGGTGGTGCTCGCGGTGGCCAGCTGATGAACCTCTACACCCATCCCTTGCTGCTCGGCGGCGTGCTGATCCTGCTGGACCTGGTGTTGTGGCAAGGCCTTGGCCCGGCGCGGCGTACCTTGCGCAGCGGATTGCGGGTGCTGGTGTTCGCGCTGTTTTGCTGGGTCATGGTGGCGGCCGGCATCAGCCCCTTGCAGCCACCGCCTTGGCCGGAAGACGCGGTGCTCAACCTGATGGCGACCGTGCTGGGCATCGGCTGGTGGTTGTTCACTGCACGCACCCTGACCGTGATCCTCGGCCACGGCCTCACCACTCGTGTGGGGCAGAGCGCGCGCCTGCTGCATGATGTGCTGGGGGCGGTGATCTTCCTGGTCGCCATCGTCGGCGCAGCGGCCTATGTGCTGCAACTGCCGGTCAAGGGCCTGCTGGCGACCTCGGGCGCCATGGCGATCATCCTCGGCCTGGCGCTGCAAAGCACTTTGAGCGACGTGTTCAGCGGCATCGTGATCAACACCACCAAGCCCTATCAGATCGATGATTGGGTCAGCATCGATGGGGTTGAGGGCAAGGTGCTGGACATCGATTGGCGTTCTACTCATTTGCAGACGGAAGCGGGCAGCACCGCTGTGGTGCCCAATTCCCTGGCGGCCAAGGCCAAGATCCTCAACCACAGCCGGCCGGGCGGGGCGCATGGCGTCAGCGTCAGCCTGGCGGTGCCCAGCGGCATCGCGCCTCGCCTGGCACTGGAGGCCTTGGAAAAAGCCTTGCAGGGCACTCACGCCTTGCTGCCGGGGCCCAAGGTCTCGATCAAAAGCTCGCAACTGGAATTCAACGAGTACGAACTCAAGGGCTTCGTCGCCTCACGCTCAGCGCGCAGCGGCGTGCGCAACCTGATGTTTGACCTGGCTCATCGACACCTTGAAGCGGCTGGGTTGACCTGGGGTGAAGGCTCCAACACCAAGGCTTGGAGCCGCCAGCGGCAATTGCTGGAGGAAGTCCGGGTGATGCGTGCCCTCAGCCTTGAGGAACGCGACCGCCTGGCCGAGGCCATGACCCCCGTGGACTTCCAGGCCAATCAGGTGCTGTTGGCCTTCGATGAAGTCGCCGATAGCCTGATGATCATCGCCACGGGCGTGGTATCGGTAGCGATCCATGATGGTGATCGCGTGGTCGAAGCCGGTCGCATGGGCCCCGGCGAAGTGATGGGTGAGGAGGGCATCTTGGCGGACGGGCGATCCCGTGGGCAATTTCGCAGCCTCACCAGCGGGCGGTTGTTCCGCATCGAAAAATCACTGCTGGGCGCGCAGTTGCAGCACAGCAGTGATTTGTTGATGGCATTGGACCGGTTGCAGCATCAGCGCGAAGACATCCGTGATGCGGTGGTGCTGAAGAAGCCTGCGCCGGCCAAGAAGAGTGGTTTGCTGCGGTGGCTCCAAAAACACTGATTGTAGTGAGCGGGCTTGCC
>NZ_JACART010000057.1:0-24891 GCF_013386445.1 Pseudomonas sp. P7759 | reverse complement strand
TACCCCCCAAATCCCTGTCGAATTCCGGCCAGCGTGTTTGACGGGGCGCCTAAGATCAAAATCAAAAGCAAGAGCACGGCGGCCTGGTAGCCGACCTGAGTGGTGTAGAGCAAAATCAAATGCGGTCCACTGTGGGAGCTGGCTTGTCGGATCGCCGCATCGCTGCGATGCAGGCGCCTCGGTCTTTCAGATACGCCGGCAGGCTGTTACCGCTTCGCCAACCAGTAATCATGCAGCTCCCGCGCTGCCGGTTCGATTTCGCTGACGCGTTGCTGGTGTGCTTGTACATCCAGGTCGGCCGGGAGTTCGAAGTTGTCTTGTTCGGCGCACCAGGAGATTTTTTCCAGCAGTGCAGCTTGTTCTGCCGGCAGTTGCGGCCAGTTGCCGATGGCGGCGCCGCGGATGTAGCCAAAGCACCATTCTTCGGCGAGGGTCACGGGGTGGCCTTGGTGTTCGTTTTCGTCGAAGCGGGCGTTGAAGCTGTTGGCGTCGCTGGACAGTTGTGCGGCCAGGGTGTTGAGGTGGCGCACGCACAGTTCGAGGAAGCTCTGCGCTTCGTCCATGTTGTCCCATTCCGGGTTCTGGCCGCCCCAGATCGCGGGGAACCACTCGGCCACGTCCACCTGGACCGGGCTGGAGACCAGCGCGGTGAAGTAGCCGTCGAGTTCGGCCAGGTTCAGCACCGAGTGGTCGTCGCCGTACTTGAGCAGGGTGTTTTCGATGAACTCGAATTCGGCGGGGGTGAGGGGTTGGGCGTGCATGGGGCATATCCTTTAAACGTCGAACGCCGCGAATGGGCGGCTTAAAGCGCGAAGGATGGCGTGTGCGCGGGGTTTTATCCAGCCTTTTGCAGCGTTTTCACCCGCGTCGGTTGCACAGCTTGCTGACGCACACCGAGCCGACTACTGCGAGGATGATCGGCACCAGGAAGTCGTGGTCGACGCGGGTGAATTCCGCCACCAGCACAATCGCGGTCAACGGCATGCTCATGCTGGCGGCCAGGAAGGCGGCGGCGCCGATGATTGCGAATGCGCCCAAGGGCGCGCCGGGCCACACCAGGCTCCAGGCGCCGCCGAGGAGGATCGCCAGTAAGGCGCCGTTGGCCAGGCCGGGGGTGAGCAAGCCGCCCTCGGCGCCGGCGCGCAGGCTGCTGGTGGTGATCAGGACTTTGACCACCAGCAACAACGCCGCCAGGCCTAGGGTCAGTTCATTGTCGAAACCCAGCTGCGCCGGGCCTTTGCCATTGCCGAGGATTTGCGGCAATACCATCGCCAGGCCGCCGATGATCGTGAAGTTGATCAATGACAGCACCGGCAGGCGCCAGCCCCTGGCGGCATTGGCGCGCGCCTTGCCAGTGAGCCGCGTGAAAGCGTACGCCGCCACGCCGAAGACCGGGCCGCAGACCACCGCCCATGCGATCAGGGCAGGGTTCAACACAAAGTGCGGGACCCCATATTGCGATTCCGCACCCAACCCGATCCACGCCACCGAGGCTGCAATCGCCGAAGTCGCCAACGCAATCACCGCCGCCGGCCAACTGAATGCGCCCACCAGCACTTCCAGCACGAACACCGCGCCACCCAACGGCACGTTGTACACCGCCGCCAGGCCCGCACCGGCGCCACAGGCCACGATCAGGCGATGCATCTGCGGGTCGAGTCGCGCGCGCTGGGATAACCAGGTGGCGACCAACGCGCCGACTTCCCGTGGTGCCACTTCACGGCCCAGAGGCGAACCCAAGGCCACGGTGATGATTTGCAGCAAGGCGTGGGCGAGGGTGGTCTTGGGCGGCATGATCGGCATCTTTTCCGACACCGCTTGCTTGATGCTCACCAGCGGCCGGCCATAGCGATAAATCACCCACCAGCCCACTCCTGCGACCAGGCCGCACACCACCAGCACCAGCAAGCGCCGCTCCGGTGCCGCCTCTGTCACGCCCAGCAGGAAGGTTTCATGGCTGACCAGGCTGTCCAGGCTATAACCGTAGGCCAGGTGCTGAATGCCATGCAGCAACAACGCCAGCAACATCCCGCCCAATCCGGCGCCGATGCCGGTGAACACGACCACCAGGGCGAGGATCAAGGATGAGCGAAACGGGGTCGGCATAGGCGGCTCCAGGCAATGGCCCTGATTGTATAGCCGATAAATCAGCCGACCTGGATGAAATGTATCGGCGCTGCATGAACCGCGCGGCCACAACATTCCATTACCTTTGCCCGTCCCGTTTTTGGCCGATGTGCCGTCACGTTCCCTTGTTATAGTTCGGGCCTTATCACTCGCCAGTCAGGGATCACTGCCATGTCTGAATACCAAGCTTTCGTCGTCGAACTCACCGGCAACGTTGCCCATGTGCAGATCAACCGCCCGGAAAAGATCAACGCGATGAACGCGGTGTTCTGGACCGAAATCATCGACATCTTTCAGTGGGTCGGAGACACCGACGCCGTACGCGCCGTGGTGCTCAGCGGTGCCGGCAAGCATTTTTCCTCCGGCATCGACCTGATGATGCTGGCCTCGGTGGCCAATGAGTTCGGCAAGGACGTGGGCCGCAACGCGCGCTTGCTGCGCCGCAAGATCCTGGAGCTGCAAGCCTCGTTCAATGCCGTCGACAACTGCCGCAAGCCGGTACTGGCGGCGATCCAGGGCTACTGCATCGGCGGTGCCATCGACCTGATCAGCGCCTGCGATATGCGCTACGCCGCCGAAGGTGCACAATTTTCCATCAAGGAAATCGACATCGGCATGGCCGCTGACGTCGGCACTTTGCAACGCCTGCCGCGCATCATCGGTGACGGCATGCTGCGGGAGCTGGCTTACACCGGCCGCCAGTTCGGCGCTGAAGAGGCGCGCAGTATCGGCCTGGTCAATCGCGTCTATCCCGATCAGGAGAGCCTGTTGGCCAGCGTCATGGACATCGCCCATGAAATCGCCGCCAAATCGCCGATTGCGGTCACCGGCACCAAGGCCATGATCAGCTACATGCGTGACCACACAGTCAATGATGGCTTGGAATACGTTGCCACCTGGAACTCGGCTATGTTGCAATCCAACGACCTGCGCGTGGCCATCGCGGCCCACATGAGTAAGCAGAAACCCGAATTCGTGGATTGACTGACATGACCCCAGGCTGGATTACCACAACGCTGCTGGACAACGACACCCCCGGCGGCTGGGCCGTCGCCCGCAGCCGCGACGGCTTTTTGCATGACACCAACGGCCCGCTGTTCCCCCGCGAATGGCTCAAGCGCCAGGACCTGTCGGTGTTCGCCGAACACGGCATCGGCCACCTCGACGGCGAGCCGGTGTACCTGCTGGAACTCAATGCTTCTACTGAAGTGCCGGGTTGCAGCTGGCAGGGGCTGCGCGGCTTCATGCTGCAAGGCGATCACACCCTTTACAAGGTGCTGGGCTACGCGGCGCAGATCGGCACCTGGGCGCGGGAACACCGGTTTTGTGGGAGTTGCGGCCAGGCCATGGTCCAGGTGCCGCGTGAGCGGGCGATGCATTGCCAGGCCTGCGATTTGCGCAGCTATCCGCGTATTTCGCCAAGCATGATCGTGCTGGTGACCCGTGGCGACGAGATCCTTTTGGCGCGTTCGCCACGTTTTGTCACGGGGGTGTACAGCACGTTGGCGGGGTTTGCCGAGCCGGGCGAGTCGGCCGAAGACTGCCTGATCCGCGAGGTGCGCGAGGAAGTGCAGGTGGAGGTCAAGAACATCCAGTACATGGGCAGCCAGTGCTGGCCGTTCCCGCATTCGATGATGCTGGGTTTCCATGCCGAGTACGCCGGCGGTGACATCGTGCCCCAGGCCGACGAGATCGAAGACGCGCAGTGGTTCAACATCCACGACTTGCCGCCGTTGCCGGCGTCACGTTCGATTGCGCGTTACCTGATCGACCTCTACCTGGCCCGTCGTCTAGGCCACGCTGAACCAGTGCTGCCAGGCTAAGCGCACGGTCAGGCCAAGGACCACGGTGATGAAGACCGGGCGAATGAATTTGGCGCCGCCGCTGATTGCACTGCGGGCGCCAAAGAACGCGCCACACATCACCGACACGCCCATGGCCAGGCCGACGATCCAGTCCACCGAACCGTTGATGATGAACACCGTCAGCGCCGCCGCGTTGCTGACGAAGTTCATGCTGCGCGCCACGCCGCTGGCTTTCACCAGGTCGATGGGGTGCAACAGCATCGTGCTCACGGTCCAGAACGCCCCGGTGCCGGGGCCGGCCACGCCATCGTAGAAGCCCAGGCCGAAGCCCTGGGTGGATTGCCATTTCTTCTTGATCGGCGCATCGGCGTCCAACGGCGCCTTGGGCGTGCCGCCGAACAGCAGGTACACGCCGCAGGCGAACACAATCACCGGCAACATCTTGTTCAGGGTTTCAGCGGGCAGGTAGTGGGCGACCACGGCGCCGGTCAACGCACCGATCAACGTGCCGACGATGGCATGCACCCACTGGCGCGGATGGAACAGCTTGCGCCGATAGAAGGTGAAACTGGCGGTGGCCGAGCCGAAGGTGGAACTGAGCTTGTTGGTGCCCAGTACCAGGTGCGGCGGCATGCCGGCGGTAAGCAGCGCAGGGGTGGTGAGCAAACCGCCACCGCCGGCGATGGCGTCGATGAAACCGGCGATAAAGGCGACAACCGCCAGGATGGCCAGGGTGGTGAGGTCTACGCTGAGTTCGAAGGGCATGGGCAGGGCTTATTATTGGCAGGGTGCGCAGCGAAGGGGCTGGGCGAAAGGCCGCCATCTTACTCGCCCGCCATAGGCAAATCCAAATGTGGGAGCGGGCTTGCTCGCGAATGCGGTGTATCAGTACCCAATGTACCGACTGACAATCAGCATTCGCGAGCAAGCCCGCTCCCACATTTTTAACCGTGACGCTTATCCAGCCACTCCAACGCCGTCCGCCAGATACAAATCCCCAGGAAATACGCCGACATCACCGACCACAAGCCAAACGTCCATGGGTTGGTGTTCGGGTAATCCATCACCATTAAGAAGCTGCACAGCAGCCAGATTGTGGTCACTGCGATGTTGATCGGCATGAACCGCTTCACCCGGAACGGGTGCAGGAACTTCATCGGCGTCACGGTCAGCAGGGCCAGGCCGATCACGGTGAGCAAGGTGACCCAGGCTTCCGGCTGGATGATATAAACGCACAAGGCCACCACATTCCACGCGGCGGGGAAGCCGACGAAGTAGTTGTCCTTGCTCTTCATGTTGACGTTGCAGAAGCAGAACAGCGACGACACCAGGATCACCGACACCGTGAAGAGATGGGTAAAGTCCGGCAGGTCGATATAGCGATAGATAAACAGAGCGGGGATGAACACGTAGGTGAGGTAATCGATCACAAGGTCCAGCACGGAGCCGTCGAAGCTCGGCAGTACCGTGCTGACATTCACCCGTCGCGCCAGTGAGCCATCAACCCCGTCCACCACCAATGCCAGGCCCAGCCACAGCAGGCAAGCCTTGGGAGAGTTTTCCAGCAACGCCAGGGTGGCCAGGAAGGCCAATACCACACCGGTGGCGGTAAAGCCGTGGGCGCCCCAGGCTTTGAGTCTGGCTACATGCAGGGTCGATATCACGGGCGGTTCTCCAAAAGGTGAAACGGGGCAGCCGACGACGTGACGCCGTCGAGTCTGGCCGGGGAATGCAGGTATCGACCGGGAAGGGGGTAAGAAGGTTCACCACCCCGGTGTTTCACTTAGCGTAGCAAGCGTAAGACGTTTCGGCATCAGCCCTGGCGGAATACCAATGCCTTTAAGCCACTTCGCACATCAATATCAGGAAATTCCGGCGGGTTTTGCAGGCGCTCGACAAAACGCAGGCCCGGTGCCTCGCGGGTGACACCGTCGATCAGGAAGTCTTCGCCGAAGGCCGGGTCATTCATGCACGCCAGTACCGTGCCCTGTGGCGTGAGCAGGTCCGGCAGGCGGCGCAGCACGCGCTGGTAGTCCTTGGTCAGCAGGAAGCTGCCTTTCTGGAAGGAGGGCGGATCAATGATCACCAGGTCGTAGGGGCCGTTGTTGGTAACTTTGGCCCAGGACTTGAACAGGTCGTGGCCGAGGAAACTGACGTTGCTCAGGTCATGACCATTCAGGCGATGGTTGTCGCGACCACGGCTCAGGGCGCCACGGGCCATGTCCAGGTTCACCACGTGGTCGGCGCCGCCTTCGATGGCCGCCACCGAGAAGCCACAGGTGTAGGCAAACAGGTTGAGAACGCGCTGGCCCTTGGCCTGCTCGCGCACCCAGTTGCGGCCGTAACGCATGTCGAGGAACAGCCCGCTGTTCTGTTTTTTACCCAGGTCGATCAGGTAGCGCAGGCCGCCTTCGGTGATGGTCAACTCGTCGACCGGGTCGCCCGACAGCCATTCGGTGGTGCTTTGCGGCAGGTAACGGTGTTGCAGGGCGATGGTGTACGTACCGAACTCGGTTTGCAGCAAGTGCTTCAAGGCTTCCAGCTGCGCAGCGTCCGGCTCCTTGAACAACGCCACCAGCAGCACGCCTTGCAACCAGTCCACTGTCAGTTGCTCCAGGCCCGGCCAGCAACGGCCACGGCCGTGGAACAGGCGGCGGGTTTCAGCCGGCGGAGTCGCCAGGGCGGCAAGCAGGTGGGTGTGCAGGGTGGCGAGTGCGTCTGGGGTCATCGTTAAACGTCGGTCGTTGAGCGGGCGGCATTTTAAACACAATTGCGGGCTATCGTCCCGCTTGAGCATAACGTGCTGGAAAAAACATAATTGGCAGTGAATCATGCTCAAAATTCAATGGTGCGCGCCTGATAACAGGCAAAAAAACCTCCCATGCCGACATAAACTGGAAAAAAAGCCCGGAGGTACCCATGAACGGTTTCACGAATGCGGTGATTGATCAGCAAGAGTTGGATGAGTGGCGCGACGCCCTGGCGTCCCTGGTCACTCACGCCGGCCCCGCGCGGGCGCGGCAGATCCTCGACCTGCTGGCCCAGGACGCCAGTGCGCCGCCCATCGACTGGAAACCGCGCCATGGCACGCCCTACATCAACAGCATCAGCGTGGCGCAGCAACCGGCATTCCCCGGCGACCTGGCTACCGAAGAACGTCTGGCCTCGCTGGTGCGCTGGAATGCCTTGGCCATGGTGGTGCGGGCCAACCAGGCGTACGGCGAGCTGGGTGGTCATATCGCCAGTTACGCCAGCGCGGCGGACTTGTTCGAAGTCGGTTTCAACCACTTTTTTCGCGCCCGCAACGAGGGCTTCGGCGGCGATCTGGTGTTCTATCAACCACATTCCGCGCCTGGCATCTATGCACGAGCCTTCCTTGAAGGGCGCTTGAGCGAAAGCGACCTGGCCCACTATCGCCAGGAAATAGGCGGGCCCGCGCAGGGCGCACGCGGCCTGTCCAGCTACCCGCACCCGTGGCTGATGCCGGACCTCTGGCAGTTCCCCACCGGTTCCATGGGCATTGGCCCCATCAGTTCGATCTTCCAGGCGCGCTTCATGCGCTACTTGCAGCACCGCAACTTGCAGGACACCACCGACCGCCACGTGTGGGGCGTCTTCGGTGATGGCGAGATGGACGAGCCGGAAAGCATGTCGGCCCTGACCCTGGCCGCCCGCGAAGGCCTGGACAACCTGACCTGGGTGGTCAACTGCAACCTGCAACGCCTTGACGGCCCGGTACGTGGCAATGGGCGCATCATCGATGAGCTGGAGGCGTTGTTTGCCGGTGCGGGCTGGAACGTGATCAAACTGGTGTGGGGCTCGGACTGGGATGCGTTGTTGGCCAAGGACGCCGACGGTTCGCTGGTCAACACCTTGTCCAACACCGTCGACGGTCAATTCCAGACCTTCGCCGCCAAGGACGGCGCCTACAACCGCGAGCACTTCTTCGGCCAGAGCGAGTCCCTGGCCCGGCTGGTCGAGGGCATGAGCGATGAGCAGATCGACCGCCTCAAGCGCGGCGGCCACGACATGGTCAAGATCCACGCCGCCTACCACGCCGCACGGCGGGTCAAGGGCAAACCCACGGTGATCCTGGCTCAGACCAAGAAAGGCTTCGGCATGGGTGAGGCCGGGCAGGGCAAGATGACCACCCACCAGCAGAAAAAGTTGGACCGCGATGCGTTGATCGCCTTCCGCAATCGCTTCCAGTTGCCGCTGACCGATGAACAGACCGAATCCCTGAGCTTCTTCAAACCGGCCGAGGACAGCCTGGAGTTGCGCTATCTGCACCAGCGCCGCACAGCGTTGGGCGGCTACGTGCCCAGTCGCAGCCAGGTCGCCGCCCCGGTCAGCGTGCCGGCCGTATCGGGTTACGCCGCCTTCGCCACGGCGGCCGACGGCAAGGAAATGTCCACTACCATGGCGTTCGTGCGCATGTTGACCAACCTGCTCAAGGACAAGGCGCTGGGGCCGCGCATCGTGCCGATCGTGGCGGATGAAGCGCGCACGTTTGGCATGGCCAACCTGTTCAAGCAGATTGGCATCTATTCCAGTGTCGGCCAGCGTTACGAGCCGGAAGACATCGGCTCGATCCTCAGCTACCGCGAAGCCACCGACGGGCAGATCCTGGAGGAGGGCATCAGTGAAGCCAGCGCCATCAGTTCCTGGGTCGCGGCGGCCACCAGTTATTCGGTGCATGGCCTGCGCATGTTGCCGTTCTACATCTATTACTCCATGTTCGGCTTCCAGCGCGTCGGCGACCTGATCTGGGCTGCCGCCGACCAACGCGCCCGTGGCTTCCTGCTTGGCGCCACCGCCGGGCGCACCACCCTGGGTGGCGAAGGCTTGCAGCATCAGGACGGCAGCAGCCACCTCATCGCCGCCACCGTGCCCAACTGCCGCGCCTACGACCCGGCGTTCGCCGGGGAATTCGCGGTGATCCTCGACCACGGCATGCGCCAGATGCTGGAACAGGATGTGGACGAGTTCTACTACGTGACCCTGATGAACGAAAACTACCCGCAGCCAAGCCTGCCGGAAGGGGTTGAAGCGGCGATTATCAAAGGTATGTACCGCCTGCAAGGCACGGCCAATGCCCAGGTGCGCCTGCTCGGGTCCGGCACGCTGGTGCGCGAAGCCCAGGCGGCGGCGCAGTTGCTGGCGGACGATTGGCAGGTGGCGAGTGAAGTGTTCAGCGTCACCAGTTTCAGCGAGCTGGCGCGGGATGCGCGGGAGGTGGAGCGCTGGAACCGGCTGCACCCGCAGGCCGCTGCGCGGATCAGCCATGTGCAGGAATGCTTGCCCAAAGGCGCACCGGTAATTGCGGTGTCCGACTATGTGCGGGCCGTGCCGCAGATGATTGGTTCTTACCTGGATTCCAACTACACCGTGTTGGGCACCGACGGCTTTGGGCGCAGCGATACACGGGCGGCGTTGCGGGATTTCTTTGAGGTGGACCGCCATCACATCGTGCTGGCGGCGTTGACGGCGTTGGTAGAGCAGGGCCGTCTGGAGGCGCGGGTGTGCCAGGAGGCGATCGAGCGTTATGACCTGCAGGCCGAACGCGCAGCCTCCTGGAATGGCTGAGTCAGAAACTGGCTATCAGTGGAGGCCCAAACGCCTCCCTGATAAACCCCGGTGCGATATACCGCTCGTAATGCGCCTCTGACAGCAGGAAAAACTCCCGGTCAATCGCATCCCGCAGATCCGCCAGGCTGCGCTCGCGAAACTCCGGCAGCAGCGCCAGCCCATACGCGTCCAGCTTGGAAATCACCCGCGCACCCCGTGCAATCAACTGATACGCCCAGCAATAGGCCGACTGGTGCGGCATGAAGCGGATCTTGCGCGTCTCAAGCTGCTGACGCAGCAGCTGCGCATCCAACACCTCCAACTTGCTGGCCATGACCTGCACCAGCAATTGCTCCAGGCGCAGCCACACTGCCTGTTTCTCGTCGGCGTTGTAGCCGTTCCACTGGATCACCTCATGGTGATAGCGCTTGCAGCCCCGGCAGACCAGGTCCCCGTAAACGGTGGAGCACAGGCCGACGCAGGGGGTCTTGATGGTTTGATTGGGCATAAGTCAGTGAAACCGGATTAATGTGGGAGCTGGCTTACTGTGGCGAGGGAGCTTGCTCCCGCTGGACCGGGCTGGCGCTCCAGTGCGCAGCGCTCCCAAGCTTTTGGGGCCGCTTCGCGGCCCAGCGGGAGCAAGCTCCCTCGCCACAAAGCCCGCTCCCACACTTTTAGTCCCAGCTCAGCGCGCCGCCAGTCTGGTACTCGATCACACGGGTCTCGAAGAAGTTTTTCTCTTTCTTCAAGTCCATGATCTCGCTCATCCATGGGAACGGGTTAGTCGTCCCTGGATACTCTTCCTTCAAGCCAATCTGCGACAGGCGACGGTTGGCGATGAACTTGAGGTAGTCCTCCATCATCGCCGCGTTCATACCCAGCACGCCACGCGGCATGGTATCGCGAGCATATTCGATCTCCAGCTGAGTCCCTTGCAGAATCATCTGGGTCGCTTCTTCCTTCATCTCGGCATCCCACAGGTGTGGGTTTTCGATTTTGATCTGGTTGATCACATCGATACCGAAGTTCAGGTGCATCGACTCGTCACGCAGGATGTACTGGAACTGCTCGGCGACGCCGGTCATTTTGTTGCGACGGCCCATGGACAGGATCTGGGTGAAGCCGCAGTAGAAGAAGATGCCTTCCAGCACGCAGTAGTAGGCGACCAGGTTGCGCAGCAGCTCTTTGTCGGTCTCGACGGTGCCGGTTTCGAACTTCGGATCGGAGATCGAACGGGTGTACTTCAGGCCCCAGGCGGCTTTTTTCGCGACCGAAGGGATCTCGTGGTACATGTTGAAGATCTCGCCTTCATCCATGGCCAGCGATTCGATGCAGTACTGGTAGGCGTGGGTGTGGATCGCCTCTTCGAAGGCCTGGCGCAGGATGTACTGGCGGCACTCCGGGTTGGTGATCAGGCGATACACGGCCAGCACCAGGTTGTTGGCGACCAGGGAGTCGGCGGTGGAGAAGAAGCCCAGGTTACGCATGACGATGCGGCGTTCGTCGTCGGTCAGGCCTTCGGGGTTTTTCCACAGCGCGATGTCGGCGGTCATGTTGACCTCTTGCGGCATCCAGTGGTTGGCGCAGCCGTCGAGGTACTTCTGCCAGGCCCAGTCGTACTTGAACGGTACGAGTTGGTTGAGGTCGGCGCGGCAGTTGATCATGCGTTTTTCGTCAACGGCGACGCGTGCGGCGGAGCCTTCCAGCTCGGCGAGGCCTTCGGCGACGTCGAGTTTGTCGAGGGCGGCCTTGGCGCGGATGATCGCGGCGGAGTCGTTGGCGGTCACATTACGGGCTTCCAGCGCTGCGGCGGCGCCGGCACCGTCGAGACGGTCCATGTTGGCTTCGCTGGCGTGGCCGGCGTTGGCGCCCTTGATCACCGCTGCACCGGTGTCTTCGTTGTCGACTTCATCCCAACTCAGCATGGAAATGCTCCTTCCTGGTATTCGAAAAATAAGTGTTTTTGCAGGCTTCAAGGCATTGAAATACTGCGCATAGTGTGGTCGGTAAATACCGATACTGCACACTATGTAGTGGTCTGTTTTGTTTGTGGGCACACTATATGGTGTGTAACAACGATGGTCAACGCACAAGACGACCGCCATCGTCGCAGGGGGTATGAGCAAAACTCACAGCCCCATGACTTTTAATGGTTACGGCCGCTTTCCTACCCAGTGCTAAAAAATCGCCAACCAGCTCCCCATAACAACAACGAGCGTTTGCGCAATGAAAACACTGGATCTCTACATCGGCGAAGGTTTCGAAGGCCCGGGCGTCAACGCGGCCCACATCAATATCCTTATCGGCCCACGCAACGGCCCGGCGGGCCAGGCCTTCGCCAACAGCCTTGCGTCGCCAAGCCAAGGCCATTGCCCGTTCATGGTGATTGCCCAGCCGAACATCCCGGTCAAGCCCATGACCCTGTACGTCAACAAGGCTGAAATCAGCAGCGATTTGCACGGCAACGCCACCTGGGGCGCGTCCCAGGCCGGTATCGCCAAGGCGGTGCTGGAAGCCCTGCTCGACGGCACCTTGCCGCCGGAAGCCGAGGACGAGTGGGCCATCGTCACCGCAAACTGGGTCAACCCAGGCTGCGATGACCTGGATGCCGTCTACCTGAACAACTACAACGCCTGCCGCACCGCGATCCGCGCCGCCCTGACCGGCACGCCGTTCACCGCGCAATTGGCCGACGTGGTCAACCACATCAGCAACCCTTTCTACACGCCAAAGGCCTGAGGAGATTCCCATGCAATACACTCGATTGGGCAACTCCGGCCTGCAAGTCTCGCGCCTGTGCCTGGGCACCATGAACATGGGCACCCCGGACTGGAAACCGTGGATTTTCGACGAAAAGCAAAGCGAGCCCATCGTCGCCCACGCCCTGGCCAACGGCGTCAACTTCATCGACCTGGCCGACTTCTATTCCGCCGGCGTCGGCGAAGAAGTGGTAGGGCGCATCCTCAAGCGCGTGGCGCGGCGTGACGAGATCGTGGTCACCACCAAGGTCGGCTACGGCACCCGCAGCGGCATCAACGCCAGCGGCCATTCGCGCAAGCACATCATGGACAGCATCGACGCCTCCCTCAGCCGCCTCGGCATGGATTATGTGGACGTGTTCATGCTGCATTACTTCGACGTGAACACTCCGGTTGAAGAAACCATGAACGCATTGAACGACATCGTGCGCTCCGGCAAGGCCCGCTACATCGGCGTGTCGACCATGCTCACAGGACAGCTCGCAAAAATTCTCATGGCCTGCGAGCGCAATGGCTGGGTCAAGCCGATCAACATGCAACTGCAACTGAACTGCGCCTACCGCGAGGAAGAACGCGAGATGATCCCGTTCTGCCGCGACCAGGGCCTGGGCGTCTCGGTGTTCAGCCCGCTGGCCCGTGGCTTGCTAACCGGCGAAGTGCAGTCGACCCGCAACCAGACCGACTTCTTCACCCAGCAGATGTACAGCGACCAGGCGTCGTTCGACATCGCCCACTCGGTACAACGCGTGGCCCGCGCCCGTGGCGTGTCCAACGCGCAGATCGCCCAGGCCTGGGTCGCCAACCACCCCGGCGTCGACGTGATGCTGGTGGGCGCCGACACCACCGAACAATTCGATAGCGCACTGGCCGCCTTGGACACCCCATTGGATGCCGAGGAACTCCACGAACTGGAGCGCAACTACACCCCGTGCGATGTGATCAACGACTACACCGCCGGCAAGCGCATCCTGCGTGCGGCCCGTCCGGGCCTGGACCGTTTCAACTTGATCGAGGCCGTGGCATGAACCCGCTGATCCGCAAGGGCAACTACATCGATGGCCAATGGTCCAGCGGTGGGCCGACCTACCCGGTGCTCAACCCGGCCAATGGCGCGCTGATTACTGATGTACAGCGCGCCGCCGCCGAAGAAACCAACCTGGCCATCGACGCCGCCCACCGCGCCTTGCCGGCCTGGCGCAAGCTCACCGCCAAGGAACGCAGCCAGCGCCTCAAGCGCTGGAGCGAGCTGATGCTGAGCAATCAGAAGGACCTGGCGCAACTGCTCAGCCTGGAGCAGGGCAAACCCCTGGCCGAAGCCATGGGCGAAGTGGTCTATGCCGCGAGCTTCCTGGAGTGGTTTGGTGAAGAAGCCAAGCGCGCCTACGGTGATGTGATCCCGAGCCACAAGGCGGATGCGCGCATCATCGTGGTCAAGGAAGCTATCGGTGTGGTCGCGGCGATCACGCCGTGGAACTTCCCCCTGGCCATGGTCACCCGCAAGGTCGGCCCGGCGCTGGCGGCCGGTTGCACCATGATCCTCAAGCCTTCGGAAGAAACCCCGCTGTCGGCGTTCGCCCTGGCGGTGTTGGCCGAGCAGGCGGGGATTCCGGCGGGGGTGTTCAACATTGTCTCCGGCGATGCCGTGGCGATTGGCGGTGCACTGCAAGCCTCCAGTGTGGTGCGCAAGCTGTCTTTCACCGGCTCGACCCGCACCGGCAAGCTGCTGATGCGCCAGGCCGCGGATACCCTGAAAAAAGTCTCCCTGGAACTGGGCGGCAACGCACCGTTCATTGTGTTCGACGATGCCGACCTGGACGCCGCCGTCAAAGGCGCCATGGCCTCCAAGTTCCGCAACACCGGGCAGACCTGTGTGTGCGTCAACCGCTTCTTCATCCAGGACGGTGTGTACGATGCCTTCACCCGCAAACTGGCCGAAGCCGTCAGCGCCATGCGCGTCGGCAGTGCCTTGGACGGCGAAACCGAACAGGGCCCGCTGATCAACGCCGCTGCGTTGGCCAAGGTCGAAGCCCATGTCGGTGATGCCCTGGAGAAGGGCGCCACGCTGTTGTGCGGCGGCCGTCGCCATGCACTGGGCGGCACCTTCTTTGAACCGACCATCCTCACCGAAGCCCACGGCGACATGCTGATCGCCCAGGAAGAAACCTTCGGCCCGGTAGCCGCGTGCTTCCGTTTCAAGGACGAAGCCGAAGTGCTGCAACGCGCCAATGACACGCCGTTTGGCTTGTCCGCCTACTTCTACAGCCGCGACATCGGCCGCGTGTGGCGCATGGCCGAAGGCCTGGAAGCCGGCATGGTGGGGATCAACGAAGGAATCATCTCCACCGAAGTCGCGCCGTTTGGCGGCATCAAGGAGTCGGGCCTGGGCCGTGAAGGTTCCAAGTACGGGCTGGAGGATTACCTGGAGATCAAATACCTGTTGATGGGCGGTCTATAGAGGCAACACCGACCCCTGTGGGAGCGGGCTTGCTCGCGAATGCGGAGGGTCAGCCACCTCATGCATCAACTGATACACCGCTTTCGTGAGCAAGCCCGCTCCACAGGGAGTTTGGGCTTGCCCGCTGTTACTCCGTCAAGAACAACAATATGGAGAACACCCATGACCGCTCAATCCATAAAAATCGACGACCTGCCGATCGGCCGCTTTCACCTGAAAATCGCTGGCCTGACGTTCGGCGCGCATTTTACCGACGGCTACATCCTCGGCCTGATCGGTATCGCCTTCACCCTGCTCAGCCCACAGATGCAACTCGATGCGTTCTGGCAAGGCTTGATCGGCGCTTCCGCCCTGATCGGCCTGTTCTTGGGCAGCCTGTTCTTCGGCTGGATCTCCGACACCCTCGGTCGGCAGAAAATCTTCCTGGTCAGCTTTGTGCTGATCACCGTGGCCTCGGTGATGCAGTTCTATGCCGAGACAGCCATGGGCTTGTTGCTGTGCCGCATTCTGATCGGCATTGGCCTGGGCGGTGACTTCAGTGTGGGCCACGCCATGCTCGCGGAGTTTTCGCCGAAGAAACATCGCGGCGTGTTGCTCGGCTCGTTCAGCGTGATCTGGACCTTCGGTTACGTGGCGGCGACCTTTGTCGGCACTGCGATGCTCAGCCTGGGCGACGACGCCTGGCGCTGGATGCTGGCGTCGTCGGCTATCCCGGCCGGCTTGATCCTGATTGCGCGTATCGGCACGCCGGAGTCTCCGCGCTGGCTGGTCAACCGTGGGCGCATTGCCGAAGCCCGCGCCATCGTCAAGAAACACCTGGGCGAGCATGTGGTGCTGGACGAAGAACCGTCCGCGCAAACTCGCTCCGGCTATGGCGTGCTGTTCAGCCGTGAGTACCGCAAGCGCACCGCGTTCAACTGCCTGTTCTTTGTGTGCATTGTGATGCCGTACTTTGCGATCTACACCTTTTTGCCGTCGATCCTGCAAAAGATGGGCTTGTCCCAGGGCTTTGGCACCGAGCTGCTGCTTAATCTGCTGCTGATTATCGGTGCGTTGATCGGCATCTGGTGCACGGTGAAGTTTTCGCGCCGGGGCTTCTTGATCAACTCGTTCATCATCCTGGCCGCAGCGTTGTTCTTGCTCGCGGTGTTGCCGGGCAGCCTGGCGTGGTTGATGGTGCTGACCTTCGGCGTGTTCACGCTGGTGCTGTCGGCGGTGAGTAACCTGGTCGGCGTGTTCCCGGCGGAAAGCTTCCCCACCGAAGTGCGCGCCAGCGGTATTGGCCTGGCCACGGCTGTGAGCCGCCTGGGCTCGGCCATCAGCACCTTCCTGTTGCCGGTCAGCGTAGCTGGGATCGGCTTGAGCCCGACCATGGGCATTCTTGCGGCGATCCTGGTGTTTGGCGCGATTATCTCCTGGGCCTGGGCCCCGGAAACCAAGGCGCTGACCTTGAGCCAGGCGTGCAAGGCCGAGGCACCGCCGGTGTCAGGGGTTGCTGACCTGGCCCAGCCACTGCGTAAACAACCGCACCTTGGATAAACCCTGTTTGTCCGTCGCCACATCCAGCCAATAGCCATAAGGGCCGATCACTTCCACGGGGGTGATCGGCAACAGGCTGCCGTTGGCCAACTCACGTTCGATCATTTGCCGGTCGATCACCGCCAGGCCACCGCCTGCCAGGGCGGTGTGGATCACCTGGTCCAGGGTGCTGAATTCCAGGCCCTGGTCCGCATCGATGTCCTCACGGCCCATGGCCGCCAGCCAGTTTTCCCACACCTTCAAACGCTTGCCGCCGTGCAGGATATGCAGCAGTGGAAATCGCCGCAGGTCCGGCGGTTGGCCGTCGCTGAACAATTCCGGACTGGCGACCGCGATATGCCGCTCCATCACCAGCAACTCACTGCTGCAATGCGCCGCCGGTTCCAGGCCGAAACGGATCTGGCAGTCGATTTCCGCCAAGCTGTCGTGGGTCGCCTGGTGGGTGACGCTGAGATTGATGTCCGGGTAACGCTCGCAAAAGCGCCGCAAATGCGCGGACAGCCAACGCGTGGCCCAGGTCGGCGGTGCGACGATACGCAGGCGCTGGCGCAGGTTGGGCACGCGCACGGCTTGCAGGGCGCGTTCGATATGGTCGAAGGCGTCGCTCAAGTGCGGCGAGAGGGCAAAACCGGCTTCGGTCAGGGACAGGCCTTGGGGCGTGCGGATAAAGAGGGCGACGCCAAGGTAGTCCTCCAGTTGCTTGATCTGGCGGCTGACTGCGCCCTGAGTGACGTTGAGGCCTACGGCGGCCTGGCTGAAGCTGCGGTGGCGGGCGACTTCTTCGAAGACGCGGAGCATGTTGAGGGCGGGGAGGTGGCGCATGGTTCGGGTTCCACACATTGTTTTTATGGTGTTTGTGCTGGCTTCTTCGCGGGCAAGCCCGCTCCCACAGGGGAATGCATTCAAACTGTGGGAGCGGGCTTGCCCGCGAAAGCGTCAGAACTGACGACGCCTATTAGAAGTAATACCCAATGTTCATGTACAGCTGATTCTCCCACTGGTTGCTACCCCCAGCCCCCAGGCTCTGGGTGTAGCTGCTGCCACCGATGTACGGGTCATTCTTGCCAATCAACCACTCCGTCGCAATCCACAACTTGCTGAACGAAAACGACGTACCTAGGATCACCCGCTGCGAGGTCTTGAACTCATCGGCGGACTTGTCGAAGGCGCTGTAGTTGGCATACAGCTTCACACCGCTGACCTGATCCCACAGGTACTTGCCGCCCACGTCATAACTCAGGTCTGCCACATACAGGTTGCCGCGACTGGCGACGTTGAAGGTGCCGTCATAGCCGCCCAGGGTCACCACTTCGTCGGTGCCGGCGTTGCGCGGCGACATCTGTTGGCGCGCCGCCTGCAGTTGCAGGCCCCACGGGCCGTTCTTGCCCAGGTAGTGGAGGGCCACGGCGTTGCGTCGGCCATCGTTGCCGGTGTCTTTGTTTTCCAGGGTGGAGGTGAGGCCGGACAGGCCGACTTCGGATTTCCAGTCGCCCAGGTCCAGGGCCTTGGCCACGCGCAGCACCACGGTGTTGCGTTCCTGGTTGTCGCTGCCGTCGGCGACGTAACTGTCCGCGCCGGAGACCACGCTGGAATAGGTCACGCCCTTGCTGGTGCCCTTGCCTTGCCATGCCGGGCGCAGGTAATAGCCGGCCTGAATGTTCCAGTCGCCGGTCTGTTGCACGTACTTGGCGCCGACCTGCTGCACGTCTTCCAGGCCGATCACGTTGCCCAGGGTTTCGTAGAAGGTGCTGCCGAAGTAGGGCTGCAAGCCGAATGGCACGGTGTTCAGGCCCACTTGCACCTGTTGCTCGGGGTTGAACTTGTAGCCGACCCAGGCGAACTTGGCGAACTGGATGTCGCCGTAGTTCTTGGTGTACTGGTAGGGGTACGAACGCCCGTAGAAACGGTACTGCGCCTCGCCGATCCAGCTGTCGGAGTTGTACTTGGCGCTGAGGAACACGGTGTCCAGGCCGAACTTCTGGATGTCGCGGTCCGGGTCGTAGTCCCAGCGCGCGCGGATGGCGCCGCCGAGGTCGAGGTTGTCGGTGACCTGCACGGCCATGGCTGGCGCTGCGAGGGCGCCGAGCACAGGGATGAGGGTGAAGTAGCGCATCGTTGGTCGCATGGTTTTACTCTCGTTTTTAGTTTTTTTGGGCAACAGCAGCCCATTGCCGCAGCGAACGCTGCGACGCAGGGAAAAGGGTTGAACTCAGTGAGCCGTGGGGCGGATCAGCCGCAAGGGCGGTCCGGCGGCGGGCAGTTCGGACGCGCCCGGTGCGGCCGCCAACAGTGCCTGGGTGTAGGCGTTTTGTGGGCGCAACAGCACCTGTTCGGCGGTGCCGTACTCCACCACTTCACCCTGGCGCATCACGGCGATGTGGTCGCTGATCTGCGCGGCCACCCGCAGGTCATGGGTGATGAACAGGATGCTCAGGTTCAGTTGCTTCTGCAGGTCGGCCAGCAATTGCAGCACCTGTTTCTGCACCGACACATCCAGCGCCGACACGCTTTCATCGGCGATCAGCACTTGCGGTCGCATCGCCAGGGCGCGGGCGATGCCGATGCGTTGGCGCTGGCCGCCGGAGAACTGCCGGGGTTTGCGCTGCAATGCATCACGCTTGAGGCCGACCTGTTCCAGTAAATCACCGGCCTCGGCCCAGGCATCCTTGGCCGACAACCCACGCAATTGCGCGGCGCGCGCGATGATATCGCCGACACGGTGGCGCGGGTTCAACGAACCGTAGGGGTCCTGGAAAATCATCTGGATACGCCGCCGATTGGCCGCCAACGCCGACCCATTCAAGGCCAGGAAATCGGTATCGCCGACCCACACATGCCCACTGTCACTGTCCACCAAGCGTATCGCTGCCTTGACCAGGGTGCTTTTGCCCGAGCCGGACTCGCCGACAATCGCCAGGGTCTTGCCCCGTGGCAGGTTCAGCGACACATTGCGCAGCGCCGCCACCGAGCTGCCGCCGACGGTGTAGGTCTTGGTCAGGTGCTCGATACGCAGGGCCATTTCGCCGTCGGCACTCGGCGCATGCAGCTCCGGGTGCAGCGCCGGCACGGCTGCGATCAGCTTGCGCGTGTAGGCGTGGGCCGGTGCGTTCAGCACCTGGTCACGCTCGCCGATTTCCACCAGGCGGCCGCCTTCCATCACCGCAATGCGGTCGGCGATCTGCGCCACCACGCCGAAGTCATGGGTGATAAACAGAATGCCGTGTTGCCCACGTCCGCGCAGGTCGCGCACCAGTTTCAGCACCTGGGCTTGGGTCGTTACATCGAGGGCGGTGGTGGGCTCGTCAGCGATCAGCAAATCCGGGTTCATCGCCAAGGCCATGGCGATCACTACGCGCTGGCATTGGCCGCCGGAAAGCTGATGGGGAAAGCTGTTGGCGATGCGCGGCGGGTCCGGCAGTTGGGTGGACTCCAGCAGCGCAAGCATGCGTTCACGGCGCTCGGCGGCGGGCATCTGCGGGGCGTGGATGTCGAAGATTTCTTCGACTTGCTTGCCGATACGAATCGCCGGGTTCAGCGCCGCCATGGGTTCCTGGAAGATCATCGCGATGCGGTTGCCACGCAGGGCGCGCAAGCGGGCTTCGTCGAGGGTACAGATGTCATCGCCGAGAAAATCGATCACGCCGCCGGCATGTCGCAATCCCTTGGCGTAGTCGCCCATGATCGCCGCCGACAGCACGGATTTGCCCGAGCCCGACTCACCGATCACGCAGAGGATTTCGCCCTTGCGCACTTCCAGGCTGATGCCCTGCACGGCGTGGCTACGGTCGGCGCCCTTGGGCAGTTCGACGCTGAGGTTGTCGACCCGCAATACGGTTTGCTGGCTGTTCATGCTCAACTCCTTGCGCCTTGCTGCGCGTGTTCATCCAGCCCGTCGGCGAGCAGGCTCAGGCCAAGCATCAGGGTGGAGATGGCGATGCAGGGGAAGATCACCAGGTGCGGGAAGGAAATGGCCATGGCGCGGCCGTCGTTGATCATGCCACCCCAGTCCGGCGTAGGCGGCGGCAGGCCGAGGCCGAGGAAACCCAAGGCACCGATCATGATCGCGGTGTAGCCGATGCGCAGGCAGAAATCGACGATCAGCGGCCCGCCGCAGTTGGGCAATATTTCCACCAGCATGATGCGCAGCGAGCCTTCGCCCTGGGTGATGGCGCTGAGCACGTAGTCGCGCGAGCGGATGTCGATGGTCAACGCGCGCATGATGCGAAAGATCGCCGGGGCGCTGGTAAAGGTCACCGCAATCAGGATATTCAGCGCCGACGCGCCGAGGGCGATGATGATCACGATGTACAGCACCAGCACCGGGAACGACAGCACGGTATCGGCCACGTAGGACAGCGCCGCGTCCACCCAACCGTTGAAGTAACCGGCGCACAGGCCCATGGCAATGCCCACGGCAAACGCGGTGAGGGTGGCGAGGATCGACCAGAACAGCACGGTGCGCGTGCCCCAGATCAGGCGCGATAGGATGTCGCGGCCAATCATGTCGGTGCCGAGCAAAAAGCGTACGCCGTCATCGCCGGCGGTCATCGGCGTGAGCAACGGCGTGAGCAACGGCGTGAAGCTTTCCAGCGGATCATGGGGCGCCAGCCACGGCGCGCACAGGGCGATCAGCACCCAGCCGCCGACCAGCAGCAGGCCGAGCAGGGCCAGGGGATGTTTGAAGGCGTTGAGCAGGTTCATTGGCGGCCTCCGCCGAGACTGTGCAGGGTGATGCGCGGGTTGAGCCAGGTGTAGGCCAGGTCCGAGAAGATCTTGCTGATGCCCACCACCACGCCGCTGATCATTGCGCAGGCTTCGATCAGGTAGACGTCATGGTTGAGCGACGCGGTGTACAGCAGCGAGCCGAAGCCCTTGTAGGCGAAAAACACCTCCACCACGATGACGTTCGACAGCAGCCACGGGATGTACAGCATGATCACCGTGACCGGCGCGATCAGCACGTTACGCAACGCGTGGCGCAGCACAATGCGCGTAGTGGACGCGCCTTTGAGCCGTGCGGTGCGGATATACGGCGCTTGCATCACTTCCACCATCGACGCGCGGGTAATGCGCGCCAGGTAGCCAATGCCGAACAGGCACAGCACCATCAGCGGCAGCACCAGTTCCACAGCGCTGAAGCCATCGCTCATGCTGCTCACGCCGGGCAGCCAGTTAAGCCAGAACACAAAGATCGCCGAGACGAACACCGCACTGGCGAAGTCCGGGATCGAGGTGGTGACAATCGACAGGAACGACACCAGCCGGTCGATCAGCGAGCCCTGGCGAATCCCGGCGAGGATGCCCAGGGTCAACGCCACCGGCACCATGACCAGCAAGGCCAGCCCGGCCAGGGCCAGGGTTTGCCACAGGTTGGGCAGCAGCAGTTTCAACACCGGCTCGCGAAAGTACACCGAGGTGCCCCAGTCGCCGGTCACGAAGTCCTTGAGCCACACCAGGTAGCGCCACACGAAGGGTTGGTTGTAGCCGTGTTCCAGCAGCCACGCCGCGCGCTGGTCGGCGGCGGAGTAGGGGCCGAGGACGTTGATCGCTACGTCCTCGATGTTCAGCTCCAGGGCCAGAAACACAATCAGCGACACCGACAGCAGTGTCGCCAACAGCATCAGCAGTTTGCGCAATAGAAAATGAGCCATCAGGTGCATGCTCCGACGGGTAATGGGAAGGGTGTCGCGCCTCAGCTCTTCAACTCAGAAGCTCAAGCGCTCAGCCAGACATTGCCCATGGGGTAGAAGTCGGAAGGGTGCACCTGGAAGCCCTGCACCTTTTTGCTCACGGCGGTGAACTTGTCGCCCCAGAACGGCTGCACGATCACGCAGACGTCCTGCAGGATCTGCTCGACGCTCTGCATGGCCACGGCGCGCTGTTTCGGGTCGATGATGCCCATGGCTTTGTCCAGCGCCGCGTCGAAGGCCGGGTCGCTGTAGTGGCTTTCGTTCCAGGCGCCACCGCCACGGTAGGCCAGTTCCAGGGACATCACGCCGAGCGGGCGATGGGCCCAGTAGGTCAGGCTGAACGCGGCCTTGTCCCAGATCGGCCAGTATTGGGCGGCTGGGACGACTTTGAGGTTGATGCGGATGCCGGCTTCCAGGCAGTTCTGTTGCAGGATCTGCGCGCAGTCCTGTTCATAACGGCCTTGGGTGTTGCCGACGATCAGGTCGATGTCCAGGCCATTGGCAAAACCGGCCTCGACCAGCAGTTTTTTCGCCGCCGCCACATCGCGTTCGCGCTTGGGCAGTGGGAAATATTCGGGATGGGAAGGGGCCACATGATGGTCCTCGCCCAGGGTGCCCATGCCGCGATAGGCGACCTTGAGCATCTGCGCGTTGTCGGCGCAGAGCACCACGGCTTTACGCACGCGCACATCGGTGAAGGGCTTCTGGTCGCAGGCCATGCGCATCACCACGGTCTGCGCGGATTTGCAGCTGAGCAGTTGCGCGCCGGGCAGGCGCTTGGCCAGGTCCAACTCGGCCACGGTGACGCGGTACAGCACGTCGACTTGGCCGGCTTGCAGGGCGGCGAGGTGGGTGGACACGTCGGTGCCCATGTCGATGTAGCGCAACTCGTCGAGGTTGGCCGGTTTGCCCCAATAATCGGCGCGCTTGGCGAAGGTCGCCTGCTTGTTCACGGCAAACGACACCAGCTTGAACGGCCCGGTGGCCAATGGGTTTTTCGCCCAGTCATCCCCGGCCTTGAAGCTGCGGTGCACCAGGGCGCAGGTGAAGGCGTTGAGCATTTCCGGGATCGCCAGGATCGGCCGCTTGAGTTGCAGGCGGAACTGGTAGTCGCTGACTTTTTCGAAGGCCTTGATGTCCTGGAACGCGGTGCGGTTGACCGACTTGGAGTCGGCGGCAATCCAGCGCTGGATATTGTGCTGCACGTCATCGGCGTTGAAGCTGTCGCCGTTGCTCCACTTCACGTCCTGGCGCAGGTTGAAGGTCCAGGTGGTGAGATCCTCCGATGGGCTCCAGCTTTCGGCGAGGTAGGGGTGGGTGACGTTGTCGGCGTCGACCAAGGTCAGGTATTCCAGGGAGTTGCGCAACAGGTTCGAGGCTTCGATCCAGGTGATCAGCATCGGGTCCTGGATTTCCTGGATGGCGCAGGCAAACCGCAGGCTGCCGCCTTGGCGGGCGGGCGTGGCGTCGGCGGCCTGGGCGTCGCTGCCGAGCAAGGCTGAATCGATGAAGGTGGAGGCACTGGCCGCCGTGATGCCGAGCAGGGCGGCGGTGCGCAGGAATTGGCGGCGGTTGATCTCGCCGCGCTGCACTTGGTTGCACAGTGCGTCGACAGCGGGGTGCGGCGCGTTACCGTCCAGGGTCGCAAGAACGTTGGAGTCGGACATGGGGCTGCTCTCATGTTGTTTTTATTAGAGATGCCCGCAGTTTTGTGATTTGCGCAAAGATCGACAAACGATAAATTCAGCCGTTAAACGTTCATTAAACGCATGTTAGTCCGCGTCAGGGCGCCAAGGTGTGGAGATAGACGGGCTGGCAGATACAAAAAATCATGTTGGCTAGGAAACATCCTACGTAACGTGGGATGCTTGGTGCCTCGTCAGTCGTCTTCGAGTGCCCTTCATGAAACGCAAAATGCCCGGTCTCAATGCCCTCAAGGCTTTCGAGGTGGCCGGCAGCACCGGCAGTTTTACCCGGGCTGCGGAGCTGTTGAACGTGACCCAGAGCGCGGTCAGCCGCCAGGTCCGGCAGTTGGAAGAACAGTTGGGCGAGAACCTGCTGGAGCGGCGTCATCATCACTTGGAGCTGACCAGCGCCGGGCGCGTATTGCTGCGTGCGCTGCACCAATCCTTCGACAAGATCGAGTTGACGGTGCGCAGTATCCAGCAGAAAACCCACTCCAATCGCCTGCACGTCAATGCGCCGCCGACCTTTACCAGCCGCTGGTTGATGCCGCGCCTGGGGCGCCTGCGTGAGGCCCACCCGGAGTTGGAGTTGAGCATCACCACTTGCTTGCAGGACAGCCTGGCGCAGACCAGCACGCTCGATTGTGCGATTCGTTTTGGCAATGGTGAATGGGATGGCTTGGACAGTTCGTTGTTGATTCAGGAGAGGCATATTGCGGTGTGTGCGCCGTCGTTGTATGCCCGTGAGTGCAGCGATGGGGTGGACTTGAATCGCATGACCTTGCTGCATGTGTTGGCCAGTGAGGATCAGCGGTATCTCACGTGGAAACATTGGTTGGATGCGGCGCGCATCCATGGGGTGGATACCCAGGGTGGGTATGAGTTCGATCTGTTGGATCTGGCTATTCGGGCGGCTACGGATGGGTTGGGGATTACCATTGCTGACTGGCATATGGTGGCGGCGGAGTTGGCGTCTGGGCAGTTGACTCAGGTGTTGAATGTGCATGTGGAGGGGCATCAGTCGTATTGGTTGGTGACTCGGCCGGAGCAGACGGATATGCCGCAGTTGCAGGTGTTTGGGCAGTGGTTGCAGGAGGAGATCTGGTTGGCGCAGCGGCAGTTGGAGCCTTCGACTGCGGCGGGGTGAGGGGGGTTTGGATTGAGTGCATATCCGTTATTTGGGTGATGGCTGATATGGGTTCCGCCCTTACGGCGGCTCACTTTTGAAAAGCCCAAAAGTAAGCAAAAGGCTCTTGCCCCAAC
>NZ_JACART010000056.1:0-33626 GCF_013386445.1 Pseudomonas sp. P7759 | reverse complement strand
CCAGACAGCCGCGTTGAGCACCAACATGCTGATGATCAGCAGCAGGGTGATCATCGACATACGCTGGCTGAGTTGAGCAAGACGTTGGGTATTCATGAAAGGCCTCTCTGAAGGAATGTCGAGGCAAGATAACCACAAAATTATCGTAAAACAATAATAATTCATTATAAAACAATACAAAAATAACCCTTTGACGCTCATAAACAGAAACCCGCACGATCATTCAAGACTCGGCAGACAACCCGCGCCAGACTGGGTTAACGTACTTCCCTCTCTTTTTTGTGACACACCACCATGGGCAAATCCACCGCCACCCTCGACTGGCTTCACCGCGCCCCGCATGCCAGTGGCCTGGACCGTATCGAGGCGTACTTTGCCGGCTTTGCCTTCGACCCGCATCGCCATGACACCTACGCCATCGGGCGTACATTGACCGGCGTGCAAAGCTTTCACTATCGTGGAGACATGGTCCACAGCCTGCCCGGCACCACCATGGTGCTGCACCCCGATGAGACCCACGACGGCCACGCCGGCAGCGACGAGGGGTTCAAGTACCGGATGATTTATGTCGAGCCGTCGCTGATCCAGCAGATTCTCGGCGGCAAGCCGTTGCCGTTTATCCCCAACGGTTTATCCACCGACCCAAGGTTGTTCCGCGCCAGCGAAGTGCTGTTGCAGAACCTCGAAAACCCTATAGACCCATTACAGGAACAGGACGCCCTGTTCGACCTGGCCCACGCGCTCAGCCACGTGTCGGGCGGGGTCGTCAGCCGCAAGACCTTCGATTATGTAGCCGCCGAGCGCGCGCGGGAATTCATCCATAGTGCCCTGGGCCGCAGCATCACCCTGGATGAAATGGCCGACCATGCCGGCCGCGACCGCTGGGCCTTGTCGCGGGATTTTCGATTGCTGTTCGGCACCAGCCCCTACCGCTACCTGACCATGCGTCGGTTGGATCTGGTGCGCAGCCTGTTGGCCCAAGGCCAATCATTGGTCGACGCGGCAATGACCGCCGGTTTCACTGACCAGAGCCATATGACCCGACAATTTCGCAGCACCTACGGCATGCCACCGTCGCGTTGGGTGAAGATGCTGGGGCGCTGATCAGCGCTTAAAGCTGGTGCCCATCAATCGGCTCGCCGATCGTGAGGAAATGCCCGCCCGCCACATGGTGCAAGGTGCGCAGGTCATCATGACCTTCAAAATGCCAGCGGCCGTCGCTGAATACGCGCGCGTCGGCATAGGCCGCGACCACTTCACCGAGGAACAGATCGTAGGTCTGCTGATTGTGAGGCTCGGGCAGCAGACGGCACTCCAGCCAGGCCACACAACCTTCCAGCAACGGCGCTTCGGTGTGTTCACCCTTGAACGTCTGCAAGCCGTAGGCGGCAAATTTGTCAGTGTCGGCGCCGGTGGTGTTACCCACGGTTTGCACAAGATCGGCCTGGGCCACGCAAGGCACCTGGAGCACAAAGGTGCTGGCGCCTTCGAGCAATTGGCGGGTCCAGGTGGCCTTGTCCAGCACCACGGCGACTTTCGGCGGTTCGAAATCCAGCGGCATGGCCCAGGCAGCCGCCATGATGTTGCGTTGGCCGTTGTGCGCGGCGCTCACCAGCACGGTCGGGCCGTGGTTGAGCAAACGGTAGGCCTTGGACAGCGGAACGGGGCGACGGTGGGTAGGGCTCATGGACGGTCGGCTCTTCATGCAAGAAAGCGCCTAAGATACCTGAAGCCCCAGGCTCAACTCGACAGTTGGTTGGCGAACTGCCCTACCGCACTGACCACCTTTTGCGCGCCGTCCTGGATCTCCACGATCACCGTGCCCGCCTCGGCCGCCAGGGCCAGGCCTTGCTCGGCTTGCAGGCGACCCTCCGTCATCAGGCTGACAGCATCGCGCGCCATGTCCTGGTTCTGACGCACCACGCCGACAATCTCCTCGGTCGCCTTACTGGTACGCGAGGCCAACTGCCGCACTTCATCGGCCACCACCGCAAAACCACGCCCCTGCTCGCCTGCACGCGCCGCTTCAATGGCCGCGTTGAGCGCCAGCAAGTTGGTCTGCTCGGCAATGCCGCTGATGGTCTTGACGATGGTCCCGATCACCTGGGATTGAGCATTCAGCGCCTCGATGCCCTCGCCAGCCTGTTGCATGTGCTTGGCCAGGTCGCGCATCACATCCACTGCCTGGGTCACCACGGTAGTGCCGCGTTGGGCGCTGTTATCGGTTTGCAGCGAAGTGCTGTAGGCAATGTTCGCGGCCTCGGCCACCGCCTGTTCCTGATTGACCTGATCGGTGATCACCGTGGCGAACTTGACGACTTTGTACAGCCGGTCGGTGGCATCCATCACCGGGTTGTAGGTGGCTTCCAGCCAGACGACGCGGCCGTGGCTGTCCACTCGCTTGAAACGCGCCGCAACGAACTCACCGGCGTTCAGGCGCTTCCAGAAGTCCTGGTACTCGGTGCTGTTGTATTCCTCCGGCTCGCAGAACATGCGGTGATGTTTGCCCTGGATCTGCGCCAGGCTGTAACCCATGCCGCCCAGGAAACGGTCGTTCGCGGTCAGCACGTGGCCACCGAGGTCGAACTCGATTACGGCGGTGGAACGCACCAGCGCGGTGATCAGGTTTTCATGCTCGCGAGAGGCCTCGATGGTGCGGGTGAGGTCGCTGGAGTAAATCGAAAAATGCTTGATGCGCCCATCGGAACTGCGCACCGGTTGCACAATCGAGCGCAACCACACTTCCTGGCTGTTGCCACGCATCAGGCGCACCGTGCCAGCGAAATGTTCGCCGCGCACCAGGGCGTTCTTGAAGCGCTGCTGGAATTCATCCCGACGCACATGGACCGGCTCCAGATCTTCGATCTTTCGCCCCAGCAGTTGGCCGCTCTGATAGGCCAACTCTTGCAGGAAGTTAGCATTGGCCCACTCCACCCGGCCTTCGGCGTCCAGCGTCAGGCACAGCATTTCGCTTTCCAGGCTCTCCTTGACCTGATTCAAGCTGGACAATTCTTCGCGAAGAGCCGACAGCTCCTGCTTCAAACGGGTGTTGAACATGGGGCACCGATGGTCAAATGAGGGAGATGGATCTGACCTGCATCGGCGCTGCCGGCGTTTTCTGAAGAGGGCTTTAGCCCCATTCCCAACTATATTTTTGGATCCATCAACTGCCATTGTTTCGGCACACGCCCATCACTTGATACTCAAGGGTATTGAGCTTGCCACTGGAGTCTTCATAGGTCATGCGCGACGGCACCGGGTTGCACGAGCGGATCGGTGGCGTGACGTTGACCACCTTGGCAATGTCCAGCTCCAGGCCATAGCGATACACCTGGACCTCGGGCGCTGGCTTGCCCTTTTTGGCGGCATAGTCGGCCATGGCTTTTTCGTTGCGTTCCATCATCAGCGCGAACGTACGATCACCCCCGCCCTCGGCCAATACACCAAAAGACAAAACTGCCGTTAACACGCCCAGCGCGATTTTATAAAAGTTCATGGTTAGTTCCTCGGTTGAAAAGTTCAGTGCCGAGACTAACCAACTGACCCTGACGCAATCTTCACCAGAACATTACTTATTTGTTAGATAACGGTGAGCTTCCAGAATTGTAATCTTCACGCCACTTCTTCGTTATCCACGGTTTGCAACTATCAGCCCGGGCCAGATCAATAAGAACGCCCACTCCCATAAGAAGCTGAAAACTGCCATTACTTAGGAGCGAACCATGCGTATCCGTCACTACAGCCTTCCCCTTTCACTGTGCGCCGCCTTGCCCTTGGCCGCCGTGGCGGCGCAAGAGAAACCCGAGGGTTTTATTGAAGGCAGCAGCGTTAACGTGCTGGCGCGTAACTTTTACTTCAACCGCGATGATCGCAAGGGCCAGTCCAGCCCCACCGGCAACGGCTACTCAGAAGCCTGGGCGCAGGGATTGATTGGGCGCTTCGAATCCGGTTTTACCCAGGGCACCGTGGGGTTTGGCCTGGACGCATTCGCCATGGTCGGCGTGAAGCTGGATTCGGGCACCGGCCGCAGCGGTGGCAAAGGCTCGTTCGGCGTATTGCCGGTGGACAGCGATAACCGCCCGGAAGACAACTACAGCAAAGTCGGCGGCGCGGCGAAACTGCGCGTGCTGGATACCGTGATCAAGGCCGGCGATGTATTCCCGCTGACCCCGGTCGTGGCGTACGGTGATTCGCGCGTTTTGCCGGAAAGCTTTCGTGGTGTGACGGCGCAAAACACCAGCCTTGAGGGCCTGAGCTTGCAGGGCGGGCGTTTGAGCGGCATGAGCCAGCCGACGCAAAGTGGCATGGACAAGGGCTTTGCCACCTTCTACGCGGGCCCGGTCGACTCGCCCTGGATTGGCTATTTCGGCGGCGACTACACCGTCAACGAAAACCTCAGCGTCAGCCTCTACAGCAGCCGCTTGAAAGACGCCTGGGACCAATACTACTTCGGCACCGCCGGCAACTATCCGCTGGGCGAAGACGTCTCGCTGTTCGGCGACTTCAACTACTACAAGGCCGTGGACGAAGGTAAAAAATTGCTGGGCGAATTCGACAACAACATCTGGAGTGCCAGGCTCGGGGTCAAGGTCGGCGCCCACAGCCTGGCCGTCTCGCACCAACGCAACAACGGCGATGACGACTTCGATTACCTGCGCCAGTCCGACTCGATCTTCCTCAACAACTCGATCCAGTACAGCGACTTCAACTCGCCCAAGGAACGTTCGTGGATGCTGCGCTATGACCTGGACATGCAAGCGTTCGGCATTCCTGGTTTGTCGTTCATGACCCGCTACGGCAAAGGCACCGGCGCTGACTACAGCAACGCCAACGCGGTGTACATGCGCCGTGACGCGGCTGGCAATCCGCTCACCGATCAACGCCGCTGGGAGCGGGACATCGAGGCCAAATATGTGGTGCAAGGTGGCCGCTTGAAGGACTTATCGCTGCGACTGCGCCAGGCGACAGTGCGCTCAAGTGCATTTGAATCGGACCTGGAAGAAGTTCGCTTGATTGTCGAGTATCCCATTGCAGTGCTTTAAGCGAGGCCAATTACATTCACTTGCCGATGCGCTACATCTGTTCACAAGTTGAAGTCTGTCAGAACTGTAATATTGGCCTCACCTTCCCGTTAAGTTGCACTTTTTACACTGCACATCGAACACAACTCATCTCTGCGGCTTTTGTGTAGCTCCTTTGGAACAGAGATGAACTTTTTGCGCCCCGATTGGGGCGTTTTTTTTGTGTGCTGGGTCAGTGACGAATCGTCGCACCCGCCTGACGCGGCTTGACCCTAAAGCTACTTCACGCTTCAGAGTTTTCCTACAGCCTACTCAGCCTCGCCATGAGGCCATGCCCCTTTTCGTTTTCTTTGAAGGTAACCCCCATGCGTATCCTTGTGGTTGAGGACGAACAAAAAACCGCCGACTACCTGCAACAAGGCCTGACCGAAAGCGGTTATGTGGTCGATTGCGCCGCCAGCGGCATCGATGGCCTGCACCTGGCCAGGCAACACAGCTATGAATTGGTGATCCTCGACGTCAACTTGCCCAACACCGACGGGTGGGAAGTGCTGGAGCAACTGCGCCGCGACGGTAACCAGCGCGTGATGATGCTGACCGCGCGCGGCCGGCTGGCCGACAAGATCAAGGGCCTGGACATGGGCGCCGATGATTACCTGGTAAAGCCCTTCGAATTTCCCGAGTTGCTCGCCCGTGTGCGCACTTTGTTGCGGCGCAGCGAGCACATTCCGCTGCCAGATGTGCTGCGCGTCTCGGACCTGGAACTGGACCCCCGCCGACACCGTGCCTATCGCGGCAACCGTCGGATTGACCTGACCACCAAGGAATTCGCCCTGCTGCACGTACTGATGCGCCAGGCCGGCGAAGTGATGACCCGCACGCAGATCATCTCGCTGGTGTGGGACATGAACTTCGATTGCGACACCAATGTGGTGGAAGTCTCCATCAGCCGCCTGCGCGCCAAGGTCGATGACCAGAGCGAGGTGAAGTTGATCCATACCATTCGCGGTGTGGGTTATGTGCTGGAGGCGCGCCCATGAAGACCAGCAGCCTGTCGATGCGCCTGGGGCTGACGGTCAGCCTGATGGGCGCCGGGTTGGTGGTGCTGCTGGCGAGCCTGGCGTACCTGGCCCTGACGCACGAGTTGGACAAGCTTGCGCGCAAGGGCCTGGAAAACAAAATGGAGCAACTGGCCCATACCCTCAACCAGGGCCTCGATGAACACCGCATCACCAACCGTCCTCATTCACTGCTGGACCTGGTGATGGGCCACGACAACATCTACCTGACCATCCTCGGCGCACGGCCCGATGCGCCAGTACTGCTCAGCGTCGGCGCCAAGCCCCAGCAACCGCTGCTGCTAGACGTGCCCACGGGCAAGAACCTGGCCTATTTGAACTGGGTCGACGGCCAGGGCAATCGCATCCTCAGTGCGACGCGCCTGATGCCCTTGCAAGGTGGCGAGTATGTCCGCGTGCTGCTGTCGCTGGACCGCTCCGATGATGAGGCGCTGCTCAGTGCCTACCTGCGCTCAACCGTGATCGCCCTGCCGATGCTGTTGATCCTGATCGGCATGGGCGCCTGGTGGCTGGTGCAACGCGGGCTCGCGCCGTTGCAACAGTTCAGCCGTGTTGCGGCCAAGGTCACCACCCAGGACCTGACCCATCGCCTGTCCCTGGACAACCTGCCCAAGGAGCTGGGCGAACTGGCCGAAGGCATCAACGTTATGCTGCATCGCCTCGACGCCGGGGTGCAGCAACTGTCGCAGTTCTCCGACGACCTGGCCCACGAACTGCGCGCGCCTTTGACCAACCTGATGGGCAAGGCCCAGGTGACCTTGTCCCGCGAGCGGCCTTCGCAGGAATACAAAGCCGGCCTGGAATCCTGCACCGAGGAAATGGAGCGCCTGTCGCGGATTGTCTCGGACATGTTGTTCCTCGCCCAGGTCAGCCACCCCGCCGCACGCGCCGGTTTTGCCCCGGTGTCGCTGGCACAGGAAGCACAGCGGGTGATGGAGCTGTTCGCCCTCAGCGCCGAAGACAAGCACATCAACCTGAGCCTGCGCGGCGATGCCTGGGTGATGGGGGATCGCCTGATGATCCAGCGCGCCATCTCCAACCTGCTGTCCAATGCCATTCGCCACACACCCGATGCTTCCAGTGTGTTGCTGCTGGTGGAAAGCTACGACCAGAACGTGTCGCTGTCGGTGGGCAACCCCGGGCGTGGTATCGAAGCCCATCACCTGCCCCACCTGTTCGAACGTTTCTACCGCGCCGACAACAGCCGCGCCCGTGCCGAAGGCGGCACCGGCCTTGGGCTGGCGATTGTGCAGTCGATCATGCACCTGCATCAGGGGCACGCCGACGTCAGCAGCCAGCCGGGCCGGTTTACACGGTTCAGCCTGGTGTTTCCTCTTCTTTGCGATGGGCCCACTGATACAACGCCGGCAGCACCAGCAAGGTCAGCAACGTAGAGGAAATGATCCCGCCGATCACCACCGTCGCCAGCGGCCGCTGCACCTCAGCGCCGGTGCCGGTGGCGAGCGCCATGGGGATAAATCCAAGGGACGCCACCAACGCGGTCATCAACACCGGACGCAGCCGGGTCAGCGCGCCTTCGTTGATCGCCATCGACAACGAGCGCCCTTCCTCGCGCAGGTTGCGGATGAACGCAATCATCACCAGGCCGTTCAACACCGCCACGCCGGACAAGGCAATAAAGCCCACCCCCGCCGAGATCGACAGCGGAATATCCCGCAGCCACAGCGCCATGATCCCACCGGTCAAGGCGAACGGAATGCCGGTAAACACCAGCAGGCCATCCTTCAGGTTGTTGAACATCATGAACAGCAAGCCAAACACCAGCAGCAGCGCCACCGGCACCACGATGCGCAAGCGCTCGGAGGCTTCCTTCAGCTGTTCGAACTGGCCGCCCCAGGTGGTCCAGTAGCCCGCCGGCACTTTCACCTGGGCGAGGATCGCCGCCTCGGCCTCCTCGACGAACGAACCGATATCCCGTCCGCGCACGTTGGCGCTGACGATCACCAGGCGCTTGCCATTCTCGCGGCTGATCTGGTTCGGGCCGAGCACCAGGTCCAGGCTGGCCACTTGGGACAACGCAATGAAACCCAACTGGCCAGACGCATTCCCCGGCACCGGAATCAACAGCCGCGACAACCCGTCGATATCGGTGCGCAACGCGTCGGACAAACGCACGACCATGTCGAAACGCCGGTCGCCTTCGTACAGCGTACCGGCCTGACGCCCGCCGACAGCGACGGCGATGGTGTCCTGCACATCACCCACGTTCAGGCCAAATCGTGCGGCCTTGTCGCGGTCGATATTGATGGTCAGCACCGGCAGGCCGGAGGTTTGTTCTACCTTGACTTCCGATGCGCCATTGAGCTTTTGCAGGGTCTCGGCGATTTCCCCGGCGGTCTTGTTGAGCACCGCCATGTCATCGCCGAATACCTTCACCGCCACATCGCTGCGCACGCCGGAAATAAGCTCGTTGAAACGCAGTTGGATCGGCTGCGACAACTCGTACGCGCTGCCCGGCACAATCGCACTGGCACGCTGGATATCAGCGATCAGGGTTTCGCGGGACTTCTTGGGATCCGGCCATTGGTCCTTGGGTTTGAGCATCACGTAGCTGTCGGAAATGTTCGGTGGCATCGGGTCGGAAGCAATTTCTGCAGTGCCGGTGCGCGCAAAGACCCGCTCGATTTCCGGCACCTGGGCCATCAAGGTTTTTTCCAGTTGCTGTTGCATCTGCACCGACTGCGTCAGGCTGGTACCGGGCACGCGCAGGGCCTGTTGGGCAAAGTCGCCTTCACTGAGGCTGGGGATAAATTCGCTGCCCATGCGGCTGGCGACAACGCCTGAAGCGACGATGGTCAACACGGCCAAGCCAAACACCAGCGGCCGACGCGTCATCACCCAATCCAGCACGGGCGCATAGACCCGACGCGCGCTGCGCATGACGATATTTTCTTCTTCCTTGACCTTGCCGGTGACGAACAGCGCAATCGCCGCCGGCACGAAGGTCACCGACAGAATCATCGCGCCCAGCAGGGCAATCACCACGGTAAACGCCATGGGATGAAACATCTTTCCGGCCACGCCGGTGAGGGCGAAGATCGGCAGGTATACCACCATGATGATCAGTTGGCCGAAGATCAGCGCCCTCCGTGCTTCCTTGGCGGCGGCGAACACTTCGTGCAGGCGCTCGCTGCGCGTCAACAGTCGCCCGTGACGCTGCTGTGCGTGAGCCAAGCGGCGAATGGCGTTCTCGACGATCACCACCGCGCCGTCGACGATGATGCCGAAATCCAGCGCGCCGAGACTCATCAAATTGGCGCTGACCTTGTTGGTGAACATTCCGGTAAAGGTGAACAGCATCGCCAGGGGAATCACCATCGCGGTGATCAGCGCGGCGCGAATATTACCGAGGAACAGGAACAGCACTGCGACCACCAGCAGCGCACCTTCGAAGAGGTTTTTCTTCACGGTGGCGATGGCTTTTTCGACGAGGTTGGTGCGGTCGTAGACGGTGACGGCGACCACGCCTTCGGGCAGAGAACGGTTGATCTCTTCAAGCTTTTTCGCCACGGCCTGGGACACGCTGCGGCTGTTTTCGCCGATCAACATGAATACCGTGCCCAGCACCACTTCGCGGCCATTTTCGGTGGCGGCACCGGTACGCAGCTCGCGGCCGATCTCGACCTGGGCCACGTTGCGCACGCGAATCGGCGTGCCATCCGAACTGGTGATGACGATATTGGCGATGTCGTCGATGGACGCCAATTGCCCCGGCGCGCGGATCAGCAGTTGCTCGCCGCTGCGCTCGATATAGCCGGCACCGACGTTGGCGTTATTGCGCTCCAACGCCGTGACCAGGTTATTCAAGGTCAGGTTGTAGGCGGCCAGGCGCTTGGGGTCGGGTGCAATCTGGTATTCCTTGGCGAAGCCGCCGATGGTGTTGATCTCGGCCACGCCCGGCACATTGCGCAGTTGCGGCTTGATGATCCAGTCCTGGATAACCCGCAGATCGGTCGGTGTGTAAGGCGTACCGTCGTCCTTGAGCGCGCCATCCTTGGCCTCGACGGTCCATAGGAAAATTTCCCCCAGGCCGGTGGAAATCGGCCCCATTGCCGTCTCGATGCCCAGGGGCAATTGCTCACGGGCGACTTGCAGGCGCTCATTGACCAATTGGCGAGCGAAGAACAGGTCCGTGCCGTCCTTGAAAATCACCGTGACCTGGGACAACCCGGAACGCGACAGCGATCGCGTCTGCTGCAAACCGGGCAAGCCGGCCATGGCGGTTTCGATGGGAAAGGTGATGCGCTGCTCGGTCTCCAACGGTGAATACCCGGCCGCTGCCGAGTTGATCTGTACCTGCACGTTGGTGATGTCGGGCACCGCGTCGATGGGCAGTTTCTGATAGCTGGCGATGCCGACACCGGCCATCAACAGCACCGCCAACAGCACGATGATGCGCTGCTCGATGGCAAATTGGATAAGGCGCTCAAACATGAGAAATCACTCGCGGGATCAATGGGCGTGTTCGGCCGAGCCTTTGCCCAGTTCGGACTTGAGGATGAAGCTGCCAACGGTGGCCACCTGTGCGCCGGCGTCGAGACCTTGGCGCACTTCGACGTAGCCGTTTTCGCTCGCGCCAAGCTCCAGGTGACGGGTGACAAACCCGTGTTCGGTGCGCATGAATACCGAAGGTTTGTCCTCGACGGTCTGGATCGCCTCCTGGGGGACGGTGACCTTGGCCTGGAACGTGTCGGTGGCCAGTTGCACACTGACAAACAAACCAGGACGCCAAGCATCGTCAGGGTTGGGCACGCTCACGCGCACAGTGGCCGTACGGGTTTGTTCACCCAGCAGGCTGCCGACATAGGCCACAGTGCCCTGCACTTCAGTGCCCATTTCGGTGGAGCTGACCTTGACCGGCTTGCCGACCCTGACCTTGTTCAAATCCTTGGGAAACACGCCGAACGTCACCCACACCTGGGACAAGTCCGAAAGGGTGAAGGCGTTAGTGGTCTCACTCACGACCTCGCCGATACCCAGGTGTTTTTCCACCACCACGCCAGCGAACGGCGCACGCAGCTCATAACGATTGCCGCCCACCCATACGGCGCTGCCACTGAGGGCCGTCATCTTCTGGCGGGCATTGTTCAGGGCGATTTCGGCTTCCTGCAGCGTCTGGCGCGCCAGCAGGTAATCCTGCTCGGCGGAGATCTTGTCTTGCCACAATTGGCGTTCGCGCTGGAAGGTGGTGCGTGCCAGTTCGACCCGTCTCTCGCTGGCCGCCAATTCGCTGCGCTGGTCGGAAATCTGCTGGCTGGCGATCACCGCCAACAGCTCACCTTTCTTCACCGATTGGCCGAGGTTGACCTTTACCGACTCCACCACGCCCGCCGTACGCGGGAGGATGTGGGAGGTTCGATCTTCGTCAAAGCGCACTTCACCCGGCAGCACCAGCAACGTGCTGATCGATCGCGGTTGTGCCTGTGCGACCTGAATGCCAGCGGCCTGAATCTGCTGCTCGGTGAGTTCAAGCTCGCCTTCTTCTTCGTCGGCCCTTGCAAAGCTGGACAGCATCAGGCTCAAGGCGACGGCAAGCGCCACGCCATGTTTGTTGTTCATAAAGGACTCCAGGAAAAATCAAAACCGGGCGAGGTCGCCGTAAATCCGTTCGATACGCACCCAGGCATCGGTGGCCTGGGCGGTGGCGTTGAGGTATTGGGTGCGGGCCGCGATCAGCGTGCGCTGGGCGTCCAGCACGTCGAGGAAGCTGAACTTGCCCATTTCGAAACCACGGGTGGCGCTGTCCACCGCGCTTTGGGCGGCGGGCAGGATCTGCTGGTTGAACGCGCGCACCTCGGTATTCGCGGACTGCCACAGGTCCAAGGCCTGGCGGGTTTCGGTGCGCAGGCGCAGTTCGGTGGCGTTGCGCAGGTCGCGGGCCTGATCGGCGCGGCGGGTAGCGGCGAGAACGTTGCCCTGGTTGCGGTTGAACAATGGGATCGGCATCGACACGCCCACCAGGTTCACCCGCTCGCGCACGCTGGCGTCGTACTGGCTGCCGATGGACACGTCGAGGTCGGGAATGCGCTGGGCTTTTTCCAGGCCAACGCTGGCTTCGTTTTGCAGGATGCTCAGTTCGGCCAGGCGCAGCTCGGTGGTCTGCTCAAGGCGCGCCAACAACTGGGTGGCCGACGGCACGGTCGGTGTTGACGGGTTTTGTGTGGCGACGGCCTGGAAGTTCGGCGCGGCGCTGCCAGTACTGGCGGCCAGGCGACGATAGGCATCGGTAAGGCCAATCTGCGCGCGGTCAAGTTCCAGGCGAATCTCTGATAGCTGCACTTGGGCCCGAGTGGCCTCCACCGGTGAGGCCTTGCCTGCTGTCACCCGACCGTTGGCGACAACCAGCCCGCGCTCGGCCACCGTCATGGAACGCTGCGCCAAGTCGAGGCGTTCCTGGGCACGCAAAGCGCCGTAGTAGTTGTCGATGACTTCGGCGCGCAGGGTGTTGCGACGTTGCTCCAAGGTTAGCGCCGCGGCGTCCTGGGCGCGGGACGCCACGTCGATTCGCGCACCGCGTTTGCCGCCCAGTTCCAGGGCCTGGCTGATCTTGATGCTGGTGGTGCGGGAGTCACGGCGGGTGTCTTCCACATCCCAGGAGGCCACCGGATTGGGGATCAACCCGGCCTGCTGGCGCCCCCCCTGGGCAATGTCGATGTCCCATTGTGCCGCCGCCAGGTCGGGGTTGTGGCTGAAGGCGGTTTGCAGGGCTGAATCGAGGGTGAGGGTTTGTGCCTGGCTCGCGCTGGCAACCACCCACAACACGCCCGCCCCCAGAAGTTTTCTAACGGAAATTGCCATAACGAGAGTTCCACGCCCATGAAGTACAAGCGGGGGCAATGTAGCTGTCACGACTTATCAGGGCGGTGGAGCAAAGATTACAAATCCGACAGCAATGGCTCTGCGGCGGGCCTCACGGCACCATACCGCTGATCGCACCAAAACGGCACATAAGCACTTGGCCATCGCGGGATCAGGTATGCTTTTCGGGCAGGAAACAAAAAGAAACAATTTCCCCAACCTGTTCGATAAGGAGTCCCGTTTTGGAGTTATCGACTGCCGCGTGGATGGTTCACGACACCCGCCTTATGTTCTGTGTACTGCTAGCCATCGCCAGCATCATCGTGCTGATCAGTGCGACCAAATTGCCGCCATTCCTGTCGATCCTGATCGGCACGTTTATCGCCGGGGTCGGCGCGGGCCTGCCGCCTGAAGAAGTGGCCAAGGCGTTCAGTAAAGGTGCCGGCGCGATCCTCGGTGAAGCCGGGATCATCATCGCCCTGGGCTCGATGCTCGGCGCGCTGATGGCGGAATCCGGTGCAGCCGACCGCATCGCCACGACCTTGCTCGGGTTGGGCAAGGGCAAGTCATTACCCTGGGTGATGGCGCTGGTCGCCATGGTGATCGGCTTGCCGCTGTTCTTTGAAGTGGGCCTGGTCATGATGGTGCCGATCATCTTTGTGATGGCTAAACGTTCGAACCAGCCGCTGCTGAAAATCGCCATCCCGGCACTGGCGGGCATGACCACCCTGCACGCCCTGATGCCACCCCATCCAGGGCCACTGATTGCGGTAGGCGCGCTGCACGCCGACCTTGGCCTGACCATGTTGCTGGGTTTCTGCATCGCGGTACCGGCGGTGATCCTGGCGGGCCCTATCTACGGCAACTGGCTGTCCAAGCGCCTGCATGTGGATGAGCCTGCGGATATCGGCGCGCTGTTCAGCGCACCGCCCAAGGCACCGCGCCAGCCGAGTTTTGCAGTGTCGTTGTTGATTATTCTGTTGCCGGTGATTCTGATGTTGGGCAGCACCTTGGCCAAGGTCGCGCTGCCGGCTGAAAGCACCCTTGGCCTGACCCTGAAATTCCTTGGCGAACCGCTGATCGCCCTCGGCCTGGCCGTGATCGCCGCCGTGATCTGCCTGGGCTGGGCCGCCGGCATGCCGCGCACCGAGGTCGGCAACACCCTGCGCAAGGCCCTCGCGCCCATCGCCGTGTTGCTGCTGACCATCGGCGCCGGCGGCGGCCTCAAGCAAACCCTGTTGGATGCCGGCGTGAGCCAGACCATCAGCAAGGTCGCCGAAGGCGCGCACATGCCCTACCTGCTACTCGCGTGGTTGATTGCAGTTGCGCTGCGCCAGGCCACCGGCTCGGCCACCGTTGCCACGACGACCACCGCCGGTATCCTCGCGCCGATGATGGCCGGGCTTGCCGCGACACAGAGTTCATTGGTCGCGCTGGCGATTGGCGCCGGTTCGGTGTTCTTCTGCCACGTCAACGACGCCGGGTTCTGGATGGTGCGTGAGTACTTCGGCTTGCAGTTGAAGCAGACGATCTGGGTGTGGTCGGTGTTGCAGACCATTGTTTCGGTGGTTGGCTTGATCGGTACGCTGCTGTTCTGGCACTTCCTGACTTAAAGTCTAGGCGGCCAAGGTGTGGCGCTTGCCGAACAGCGCCACACTCACCACCCCCACCGCCCCCATCACCACACAATACCCCACGCAAATCCACGGGCTGGTCGGCATCAGCGCAATCAGCAACAACGGCGTGGTACTCGCCCACAGCGCGTAGGCAATGTTGTAGGTGAAGGAAATCCCGGACACCCGCACCTGCGCCGGAAACAGGCCGACCATCACCGACGGAACCGCGCCCACCACGCCACAGCTCAAGCCCGCCACGGCGTACGCCGCACCCAGCCAGATACCGCCGCTGATCAGGCTGGCATACAGCACCGCAATCCCCACCGGCAGCAACAGGCTGTAGACCAGCACCGCGCGCCAGGCGCCGATGCGGTCGACCAGCAAGCCCGCCAGCACACAACCGATATTGAGGAACACGATGCCCAAGGCGCTCAAGGCGAAGGTGTGGCTGGGGGTCATGCCGAAGGTTTTCTGCATCATGGTCGGGGTGATGACCACCAACACCACCACGGCGGAGGTGAGCACGCAAGTGAGGATCATCGCCGGCAGCAGTACGGCGCGATGGTCACGCAATACGGTGCGCAGAGGGAGTTCGGCGGCGGCCTGGCGGCGGGCCTGCATTTCGAGGAACACCGGGGTTTCGCTGAGCCAACGCCGCAGCCACACGCCTATCACGCCGAACACGCCGCCGAGCAGGAAGGGAAAGCGCCAGGCGTAGTCGAGGATTTCGGCCGGGGTGAAGACGTGCGCCAGCAGGGTCGCCGTCAGCGCACCGAGCAGGTAGCCAAAGGTCAGGCCGGCTTGCAGGAAGCCCAGGGCGTAACCGCGATGGTGGGGCGGCGCGTGTTCGGCGACGAAGGTCCAGGCACTCGGCACTTCACCGCCCACCGCCGCGCCTTGCAGCACGCGCAACGCCAGCAGGATCAGCGGTGCGAAATAACCGATTTGCGCGTAGGTTGGCATGATCCCGATCAGCAGGCAGGGCAGCGCCATCATCAGGATGCTCAGGCTGAACACGCGCTTGCGTCCCAGATGATCGGCAAAGTGAGCCATCAGGATGCCGCCCAGCGGGCGCGCCAGGTAGCCGGTGACGAAAATGCCGAAACTTTGCAGCAGGCGCAGCCACTCGGGCATTTCCGGCGGGAAGAACAGCTGGCTCAAGGTCAGCGCGAAAAACACGAAGATGATGAAGTCGTAGATTTCCAGGGCACCGCCCAGGGCGGCCAGGCCCAGGGTTTTGTAGTCGGAGCGGGAAAAACGCTGCGCCTGTGCAGGAAGGGTGGCAGTCATGTGGAGGCTCGGCAGACAAACAAAATGGCGTGCAGGTTATGAGCTGAGCCCATTGATGGCAATCACGACAGATATATTTGTTTTCCTCATGGATCGATGAAGATAACTGCATTCCCATATCAATGGCCGTAGCGGAACATGCCGGAAAATTGCCTGCACCTAATAACTATAAGAGGAAAGACTCGTGGCCGACGCTATCGAAGAAAGCCGCTATGCCCGCTTTGCCCTGCGTTGCTCCAACTTCGCCGAACGCTGGTTCCCCGACTCCTGGGTGTTTGCCGCACTCGCCGTGATCATCGTCGCCGTGGCGACCCTGGGCATGGGCGCCGCGCCGACCGAGGCCGCCAAAGCGTTCGGTGACGGGTTCTGGAGCCTGATCCCGTTCACCATGCAGATGGCCTTCGTGGTGATCGGCGGTTATGTGGTGGCCAGTTCGCCGCCCGCGGTGAAACTGATCGACCGCCTGGCGCGTATCCCCAAGAACGGCCGCTCCGCCGTGGCCTGGGTGGCGTTGATCTCGATGGTCGCCTCCTTGCTGAACTGGGGCCTGTCCCTGGTGTTCGGCGGTTTGCTGGTACGGGCGCTGGCGCGTCGTACGGATTTGAAGATGGATTACCGCGCGGCCGGTGCCGCGGCGTATCTGGGGTTGGGCGCCGTATGGGCGCTGGGGTTGTCGTCGTCCGCCGCGCAGTTGCAGGCCAACCCGGCCAGCCTGCCGCCGTCGATCCTGTCGATCACGGGGGTGATCCCGTTCACTGACACCATCTTCCTGTGGCAATCCGGCGTGTTGCTGCTGGCGTTGATCGTGGTCTCACTCATCATCGCCTACGCCACTGCGCCCGGCCCGAACAGTGCGCGTGATGCCAAGGCCTGTGGCGTCGACCCGGCGCTCAACCTGCCAAAGATTCAAGCACCGACGCGACCCGGTGAATGGCTGGAACACAGTCCATTGCTGACCATCCTGCTGGCGCTGCTGGCAGCCGGTTGGCTGTTCCACGAGTTTTCGACCAAGCCGGCAATCAGTGCAATTTCGGGGCTGAACACCTACAACTTCCTGTTCATCATGGTCGGCGCCCTGCTGCACTGGCGCCCGCGCAGCTTCCTCGATGCGGTGGCCCGTGCGGTACCCACCACCACCGGCGTGCTGATCCAGTTCCCACTGTACGGCTCGATTGCCGCGCTGATGACGGTGGTAAAAGGCGGCGACGGCCAGACCCTGGCCCACCACATTTCGACCTTCTTCACGTCCATCGCCTCCCACGACACCTACGCTCTGCTGATGGGCGTGTACTCGGCGGTGCTCGGTTTCTTCATTCCGTCGGGCGGCGGCAAGTGGATCATCGAAGCGCCCTATGTGATGCAGGTGGCCAATGACCTGCAATATCACCTGGGCTGGGCGGTGCAGATCTACAACGCTGCCGAGGCGCTGCCAAACCTGATCAACCCGTTCTATATGCTGCCGTTGCTGGGCGTGCTGGGGCTGAAGGCGCGGGATTTGATCGGGTTTTCGTTCGTGCAGTTGCTGGTGCACACGCCGCTGGTGTTGTTCTTGCTGTGGGCGTTGGGGACGACGTTGAAGTATTTGCCGCCGGTCATGCCCTGATCAACGGATGAAGCACCTGTTGTTGCAACGGGTGCTTCATACAGCTGCGACGGGAAGACGCTCCAATAAATCAGGTAAAGCGCTCTGGATCGTGTCCCAAACCACATCAAGGTTAATATCGAAGTAACCGTGGGCGATTCGGTTGCGCATTCCGCGCATGCTACGCCATGGTACTTGTGAGTGAGCTGCCGCAAAATCCGGGTACTGGTCCATGATTTTCGTCGACGCCTCACCAATGATGATCAAGCTCATAATCACGGCTTGTTGGGTACGTCTGTCTTCCAGGAATTCATCTTTGCCCAAACCCTCGACAAAGGTGATCGCATCTGTAGCCGCTTGCCGAATGTGATTCAAATAATCTTCAAGACGGTTCATTGTCATACTGGCCGCGCCTCTGCCAACACTTTTGCGCGAAACTTCAACGGCAAATCTGCGGGCGTCAGCAAGTCCACATTGACCCCGAGCAGATCCTCAAGCTCGACCTGCAGCCCGCCAAGATCAAAAAGCGTCGTTCCAGGCGGTGCATCGACCAACAAATCCAGATCACTGCCCTCTTGGTCGGTCCCCAGCAACACAGACCCGAATACTCTTGGGTTTGAGATGCGAAAGCGTCCGACCACTTCTCTGACGGCGGCTCGCTGTTGGTCAAGGGCGGTTGAAGGTTTCACGGTTCACCTCAATGGCATCCATTATCCAACCAGTCTAGCAGTGCAGGCCGCCAGTAGACACATGCATACCGCCCGTTAAAACACCTGACCCCGAATACAATCGACAAGATGAAAGCCAGTTCTCTGACCAAACGCGTAGGCTTATCTCACTCAGATGGATGGCCCTTCCTGACTCCTCCCATCAACGCCTTTGATTAACCTGTCTCGGATTCCTCCTCACCTGGAACCAAGGAAAATCCGATGACGCCCCTCTCCAAATCACTGGAAGACCTGATCACTGATATCTACAAGGACGACAACGTTTCGGTCACCGAATACCGAACCTTGCGCGACGACGCCGACCGCCGCATGGCCGCCGTGATCAAGGAGTTCGGCCTGCATAACAACATCACCGCGTTACAGAAATCGATCGACGTGGCGATGCAACTGTTGCAGACCAGTGTCATCGATGCAAAGAAGGCCAAGCTGACCGACACCGGCGAGGCCATCGTCAAGGATGCAGTGACGGCCCAGGTGGAGTACTTGCGCGCGGGCAGCCAGCTGGCACTGCGCCTGCTGTGAAATCAGTGTCTTCGTTCCGTCACATTGCATTGCTACCGTCCTGCGAAATATCTTGCAACATCTCGCCAAGGACTCCCCCGCAATGAGTGACGAGCACGAAGACCGCCCTGCCCCCGATTCCGCCGCCCCACCACCGGTCGACACCAGCCGCCGGCGCTTCCTGGGAGGCGCGGCGGTATTGGGGGTCGGCGCGACGTTAAGTGCCTGCGGCAACACCAGCGAAGCGCCGGGCAAACCGGTGGCACGTCCGCTCACGTCGCAAGAGTTGGACAAGGCACTGCACGACCAGGTGAAAACCGTGGTGGTGATTTATGCCGAGAACCGCAGCTTCAATAACCTGTTTGCAGATTTCCCTGGTGTGGAGAAGCCGCTGTCGGCGCTGTCCGCCGCCGATACCCAACAACGCGACCGCGACGGTAGCCTGCTGACCACCCTGCCACCAGCCTGGGGTGGCGTGCTGCAAGTCGGCCCACAATCAGTGGACGGGGTGACCTACCCCAGTGAAGTGCAATTCCAGGAAAACCTGCCCAATGCGCCCTTCGCCCTCAAGGGCCCGAACGCCGAAGACCTGCCCCTGAGCCTGGTCACCCGCGACTTGTGGCACGTGTTCTACCAGAACCAGATGCAAATCAATGGCGGTAAAAACGACAATTTTGTCGCCTGGGCCGACTCGGGTGGGCTGGTAATGGGTCATTACGCCCAGAGCCGTTATTCCCTGCGCCTGTGGGACGTTGCCAAGGAGTTCGTGCTCTGCGACAACTTCTTCCAGGGCGCGTTTGGTGGCTCGTTCCTCAACCACCAGTACCTGATCAGCGCCACCGCGCCGTTTTACCCGAATGCCGCGCAATCGGTGGCCAAGGCGCAGATCGCCACGCTGCAAAGCGATGACCCCACCGACCCGCGCCTCAAGCCGCTGGACAAGTCGCCAGCCAGCGCCATGACCGGCCCACCGCAGTTCGGCCCCAGCGCGTTGACCCCAGACGGTTACGGCGTGAATACCTTGGCCCCGCCCTACTGGCCGACCTGGATCCGCGACCCGGAAAACCCGGATTACTCCAAACCCGACCTGCCCAATGTGCTGGTGCCGCAAACCCACGAACACATTGGCGACAAGCTGTCGAAAAAGAATGTCGACTGGGCCTGGTATGCCGGTGCGTGGCAAGCCACCCTGGATCAGTTCAAGGATTCGGGCGGTATTCCGAAGATCCCCAACTTCCAGTATCACCACCAGCCGTTCAACTACTTCAAGCAGCAGGGTCCTGAGAATCGTGTGGAGCGTGACAAGCGCCTGCGCGATGGCGGCCTGGGTGACGAGTCCAGCACCAACAAGTTCTTCGCTGACGCGCAAGCCGGCAAGCTGCCTGCCGTGACCTTCTACAAGCCCCAGGGCAACCTGAACATGCACGCGGGTTACGCCGACGTGGCCTCGGGCGACCGCCATATCGCCCGCGCCCTGAAGGTGCTGCAAGAAAGCCCGCAGTGGAAAAACATGGTGGTGGTGGTGACCGTCGATGAAAACGGCGGCTGGTGGGACCATGTGGCACCGCCCAAGGGCGACCGTTGGGGCCCTGGTACGCGGATCCCGGCGATCGTGGTGTCGCCGTTTGCACGCAAGGGCACCGTGGACCATACGGTGTACGACACGGCGTCGATCCTGCGCTTGATCACCCGCGTATTCCGGTTGGAGACCTTGGACGGCCTCAAGCAACGTGATGACGCGATGACCGCCCGTGGCCAGAAACCCATGGGCGACTTGAGCAACGCGTTGCAGTTCAGCCTGTAGGTTTTCTTATCCAATAGCGACACACCTGGCGATTTAGCACGCGGTTTTCCTGGTCAACCGCTACTGTGTGGAGGTGGGCTTTCACCCCGCGCAGACGGGCTTTCGCTGACAAGGAAACAACAATGTTTAAACCGACCAGGTTGTCCTTCACCCTGGCCGCACTGATGGCGAGTGCGGTCGTACAGGCCGACATCGAGGTGCCATTGGGGAGTACGCAACGCGTGACCCAACTGTTCGCCTTCCCCAACAATTGCAATGTGATCTGCTTTCGGCCATGGACGCTGGAACAGACTGCCGAGCATTACTTGAACCAGAGCCTGCAACGGGATGGCTACAGCCGCGCAAAAGTCAGCGTCAAGACCCATGACGGGCAGGTGTCAGCGACTTTCAGCGGTGTGCCTGACAATTACGGCCAACCCCTGACCACGTTGCTCAATACCGCCGACCTGGCCTATCAAGGCGCCAACAAACTCAACACTGACGGCAAGTGGGCCTATAACTGGTACCTGTTCCTGCCGTTGGGCATGGCCCTGGAAAACCGCAAGAGCATCGAGCTACTGCACTTTCCACCGGATTATTCGCTGACCCAGGCCCAGGATTACCTGGAATCGGCCACCACCGACCGCTGGGCCACGTTGCTCACGGATAACGGCATCCCGGCCACCGAAACGCCGGCTTACCAGACCATCATCGATATTGCGCCTATCGCCGCGCCTTCCAACGCGGGCAAGGACCTGGAAACCGTCTACAGCTACTTCACCGACTACCAGACGCGCATGGTCCAGGAACTGAGCCTGTCCGCCAAAGGCGCGTTGCCGATGGTGGCATTTGGCGCACCGGTACGCAGCTGGATCAAGCAGCAGTATGGGCAGACCGTGAACGTGCTGAGCCTGGCGCAGATCAGCCCGACGCCGGGCAAAAGCGTGTCAGTGCTGGGCGCCAACCACCCGAGCTATATCTGGTATGCCGCAAGCCCCGACACCTACGATGGCAACGAGCAGAAAGCCGACGAGGCCGGCTTGAAGGTGATGGGTCAGGATTTGAGCGCCGCCTGCTGGCAGGCCGGTATGGGGCAAAAACCTGCAAGCGATCCAAACGTATTGCTCAAGGCGTGCATGAATACGTGGCAGGTAACGCGCAAGGAACAGACGTGCGAATTGTTCTACACCTCGGTGCGCAACATGACCTCGGTGGATGCCAATGCAAAATGCGCCACACCGGCCATCAAGGGCCAGTTGAAACAGCTGAAAAACGCCGCCCCAGCCCCCGCGATCACAGCCCCGGCGCTGTAAATCGCACAAAAAACAACCGATTTCTACTGTCAACATTGACAGTAGAAATCGGATCCACGTTCAGCGAGTCTTGAGCCGCGCCCATTCGCTGCAAGACTGGTAGTCAGACACCACCCGCAGGTCGATGCAGCCTAACCCAGGAGAGTTATGAAAACTCAGGCCATGGATAAGGCTAAAACTGCTGTGAATGACTGCCTTTACCCTTTCGCGAACCTATCTCTTGCAAGCGGCTACCCCTCAAGCCGCGAGTTTCAAGTGGTTAACAACCGAGAAGGTGAGTCCATAGGGATCAAGGCTCGCGTCAGTTTTGACAGTCAGACGTGTATTGCCAGGTTATCCGGCTATGCGTTGAGTGAACTGGGGCAACATGCGTTCCAGATTTCTTCGCGCATTTACCTGTATGACCGATGGTTCATGGGCCTGATTCGTCACTCGTGCGCGCCCAATACGTGTGCCGACACTGACTACCTGGAGCTGTGGACAGTGGCAAAAGTCAGCGCCGGCAGCTGGATCACACTCGACTTCACGTTGACGTTCGACAGCTTGCACCGCCAATTTTCTTGCCATTGCGGCGCCCCTCATTGCAGAGGCTGGATCAAAGGAGGGAAGCAACAAATCAACACAGAGGGGCTGCGCTTCCTGGAACAGAAGCGCAGCCGCGACGACCCTTAGGCTTCACCCAACGGACGCAGGCGATACTGCGGCGGCAATTGCTCGAAGCCACTTATGGTGGTGTTCAAGCTCTTCCAGCGCCCATCCTTGATGCCGTAGATGCAGCCATGGATCGACAGGCTCTGCCCACGGTGCCAGGCGTTTTGCACAATGCTGGTGTGGCCGACGTTGGCCACTTGCTGGATCACGTTCAGCTCGCACATACGGTCGACGCGCTCTTCTTCGGTCGGCAACTGAGCCAGCACATCACGGTTTTCGTAATAGAGGTCACGAATGGTGCGCAGCCAGCCGTCGATCAGGCCGAACTGACGGTCCTGCATCGAGGCGCGCACGCCGCCGCAGCCGTAGTGGCCGGTAACGAGGATGTGTTTGACCTTGAGCACGTCCACTGCGTACTGGATCACCGACAGGCAATTGAGGTCGGTGTGCAGCACTACGTTGGCCACGTTGCGGTGCACGAACAAATCCCCCGGCAGCATGCCGACGATCTCGTTGGCCGGCACGCGGGCGTCGGAACAGCCGATCCACAGGTATTCCGGAGTTTGCTGGCGGGCGAGCTTGGCGAAGAATTCGGGATCTTCCTGTTTGATCGCGTCCGCCCAGCGTTCATTGTTATCAAGCAGGTCTTGTAGTTCGTTCATCAGGGAAAGCCTCAGGAATGATGCGCAGTTTTGTGACTGACAACCCCACGTCCAGGTCACGCCGCGCGTGAATTAGCTTGAATCTTTGGGCCGCGCAGCCTGTCCACACACTATAAGCCCCACAGTATGAGGATAGGCCATGACTGAATCACGACGTCCCTACGGCGCTACGCAGCCCGAACCCATTGATGACAATGAAGATCGCATGGGTTCGATGCGTGAGCTGGATTTTGACCAGGATGAGCCCTCGGCGCAGACCGGTGATGATTTAACCCCCGAAACCTTGATCCCTGAGGATGGCGCACGGGATGCCAGGGAGGAAGGCGAAGACAATCCGGCAGATTACGACCTGAGTATCGTGGACGAGGACGAGATTGGCGGCGGCAATGGCCTGGATGAGGCGGAATTGGCGAAGCGGGATCCGCTGGACGGAAACCGCTAGGTCAGGCGCGGTCAGTCGACCAGGGTACAGGCCATGACGACCGCGTCTTCGCGGCCTCCCACGGCGGGGTAATAATCCCGCCGACGGCCGATTTCGTTGAAGCCATAACGCTCATACAGGCGGAACGCGCCGGTATTGCTGTCGCGCACTTCCAGGAAGCACTCACGCGCACTGGCGGCGTAGGCGCGGGACATCAGGTGCTCCAGCAGCGCCAGGCCAAGGCCGCGTCCCTGGTTTTCCGGTTTGACGGTGATGTTCAGCAGGTGAGCCTCATCAAGGATGATCTGCACCACACCATGCCCGACCTGTTGCTCACCTTCGAACATCAACCAGATCTGGTATTTGCCCAGCCCATCGAGAAAAATCCCACGGGTCCAGGGGTGGCTGAACGCCGCGTATTCGATTTTCAGCACGGCGTCGAGGTCAGACTCGGTCATCGGGCGAAAGGATAAAGCCTCACTCATCGGTTGTTTTCCAGCGCGCCATCAGCCGGCGCATGGCTTGCCAGACATCAGCCTTACGCTGTGGCTCTTCCATTAATAATTCCAGGCCCGGCAGGGCCCATACCGAACCCAGGCCTTCGACCTGCAGTTCGCGGTACCAGGCTTCGGCATTGGCTTCGCCGGCAAAGCGCACAGCGGGCAGTCCGATCAGCCACAGGCATACGCAGGGTTCGTCTTCCAAGCGCGCCGACACAAAACCTTGCACAAAATCCCGCGCTGCTTCCGGGCCCTGGTCCATGTTGCCGCGCACCAGCAGCGGCCAGCGCACCGGGTCGCCGACGATTTGCGGGCTGTCGGGCAGGCCGGCGGCGCGCAGCATGTCCTTGAGCAGCATGTAGGCGGGGTCGCGGGTCTGGAAACGTTCGCCGGTGGGCAACTCGACCAGCAGCAGGCAGCGCCCGGCCCGTAGCAACTGCAGGGCGAAACGCGGCGGCGGTACCTCTGGGGCCTTGACCACCGGGGCCGCCTCTTCCACGACTTTGGCCGCCTTGGTCACCGGCGACGGACGCGGCACTTCGACCTTGGCCCGTTCGACGACCGGGCGCGCTTCAGGCGCAGGCTTGACCACCGCCACTGGCGCGGCCGCCTCCTCGCCGGACGACTCGAACGCCTCATAGGGCTCAAGCGCCTGCAACAGCTCGGGCCGCGACGGCGCGGCAAACGGCAGTTCGGTGCGGGGCAGCCAGTTGACCACCTGCATGGCGGTCAAGTAAGCGCGACGTCGGGACTCGATAAGCACAGCTCGGCCACTTGTGGATAACTAAAGAGCGGGGATTCTACCGCTGTTCGGCAACAATCGCCCACTGCGCACTGACCGGCTGTGGATAAATCCCGCGTCCGATGCAGTACAATCGCGACTTTTAATCGCCAACCAGCCGGCCATTCCGATGATCGAACCCAAGCGCGTCTTGCGCGCCCTCGCCGAACACTGGGCCCTGCTTGAGCCACTGTGCGAACACTTCGACCAAGGCACCTTGAGCCTTGGCGAGTTGCGCGCGCAATTGGCGGCCCAACAACTGGACAGCACGCCGCAGGACATTACCAGCCTGCTGGACGTGTGGATTCGCCTGGATATCCTGGTGCCTGTCGCCAAAAGCCCGAACCGTTTCGAGCTCAACGCACAGATCCACGACTTCCTGGCCTATCTTCGCAAGGAGCACCGGCTTGGCCTGTGCCTGGAAATCGAAGCCTACCTGCGCCATCTCGAGCGCCTGGCGGGTTATATCCAGGACGCCTTCGACATCCGTGATGGTCACGACCTCGCCCGCCAACTGCGCTTGCTCGACATGCGCGTGCGGGACGTGCTGAAAAAACTCGCCAACGACGAACAGGCCCTCGCCGCCGTGGCAGACCGGGCCAAGACCAGCGACCGGCAGATCCCGTTGCGCCAGCGTTACGCCGAAGTCCTGGCGACCTGGGACGAATACGTCGAACCGATGATCCAACTGGTGAACGCCGACGGTGCCTTCGAACAAGGCGTGCGCAAGGTGGAAAATGTGCTGCTGCGCATGCTCACCGAGCAACAGCGCCTCGGCCATTTGGTTGACGATGACATGCTGCTGCGCACCCATGCGCGCATCCTCGAAATGCAGACCAGCGCCCAGCTGACCTTGCGTCATGCCCGCGAACTGCTGCTGCCGCTGCGTGAAGAAGCGCGCCGGCACAATGCCGTGACCCGTGGCGCGGCGCTGGCCCTGTCGGCCATACGCCGTAAAGGGCTGGACGCGGTGCCACAGGCCGCGATGCCGATGTTTACCCGCCCGCAAAGCACCTTCCTCGGCAGTGCCAGCCAAGTGGAAGCCTATGTCTACGCCCTGGCGAATTTCGAGCCGAAACCGGCAAAATTTCCCAAGGCGCACAAATCCTACAAAGGCGACGCCCAGCGCGCACCGCGCACGGTCAAGGAGATGCTCGAACGCTGCGAAGACGCGCTGCCGATGCCAGACCTGATGACCTGGCTGCTGGAGCAGGAACCGGACGGCGCCACCGACGAATTGCTGTACTGGTTCTCGCGCTTGTCCCGCGAAAAACGCTTCAAGCGCGAACGCCTGGAACGCCGCGAGTACCACACCACCGAGCACCAGGTCAGCCTGCGCTCCTTCGCCCTGCTCCCGGTCGGTTCCGACGCCGCCGAGCACTCTGCGAGTACACCCCATGCATCTTGATCTATCCGAACTGTCCCAGCTGGCGCCGATCTTTCGCGAGCTGTTCAAGGGTTACCACGTCAGCCGCCGCGACCCGGAGCTGTACGCGCAACTGTCGAACTTCCAGGACCAGTACCGCACGCTGTTCAAGGCCCTGGGCTTTGAACTGGTGTGCGATACGCGGGGTTTCTACTACTTCGTGCCGGACACCGCCGTGGCCGCCGCGCAGGTAAACAAAACCGCCCAGCGCCTGGCATTGTTCACCTTCATCATCGTCGAGCACCTGGCCGACCAGGGCCGCGACCCGATTGCCGTGCTCGATGGTGGCAGCCTCGGCCGTGATGAACTGCCGTCGCTGCTGGAGAAGTACCGCGACCTGTTTATCCAGGCCGAAGTGCAGACCCAGGAAGAACTCGAAGAAAAAATCATGCGCCGCATGACCCAGCTGGGTTTTGCCAGCGAAGACAACGGCATCTATCGTTTCCTGCCGCCGATGCACCGCTTCCTCGATGTGTGCCTGTCGGTGCAGCAAGACCGTGACCTGGCGGCCAGCGTCCACAGCGTGTTGCCGCTGCCGGCACCGGTGATCATCGACGAAGACAGCGATGAGAAACTGCTGAAGACCGATGACCCGCTGGACTTGAGCGACTTTGCCGACGAAAGCGAAGAAGACGCCCTGGCCCGCGCCATTGCCGAAGAACAGGAGACCGACGCATGAGTAAGGAACGCTACGGCATCCGCCGCTTCGCCCTATTGAACACCGCCGGATACAGCTTGGGCTTGTTCCCGCTGGAAGAACCGCTGTCGGTGTATGGCGCAAACAACCTGGGTAAATCCGCGTCGATCAACGCCTTGCAGTTCCCGATCCTGGCGCGCATGTCGGACATGAGTTTCGGCAAGTACACCCTGGAACAATCGCGGCGCTTCTACTTTGCCACCGACACCAGCTACATCCTGGTGGAAGTCTCCCTGCCCCACGGCCCGCACGTGATCGGTGTGGTCGGGCGTGGCCCGGGCGGTGGTTTCGGTCACCAGTTCTTTGCCTATGCGGGCAAGCTGGACCTGGCTCACTACCAGAAGAATGACACCTGCCTGCGTCAGAAAGAGTTGTTCACCAACCTAGAGCGCGAAGGCCTGAAAGCCTACGAACTCAAGCCGGATGAACTGCGTCGTTTGTTGGTGGGCGGCCACACGTCGATCCCATTGGACCTGACCCTGATTCCGCTGCGTTCCACCAGCGAGCAGAGCCTGAAGACCTTCCGCGCACTGTTTATCAACCTGCTGCACATGCGCGAAATCACCGCGGCCAAGCTCAAGCAGCTGTTCCTCGATGCGTTCGAACACAGCCTGCGCTCCGGTAGCGTGGATTACATTGCGGCGTGCGAAGAAGCCTTCCGTGATGTGCGACGCATGGAACAGGACTACAACTCGCTGGTCGCCGCCGGCCCGTTGGTTGAAGCCCTGTCCAATGGCGTGCGCCTGCGCGACGTGTTGCGCGGCAAATTGCATCGCCTGTCGCCGCTGTTGGATTCGTTGCTGGGCACCTGGTCGGACTACGCCAGTGCACGCAAGGAAGAGCTGACCATCCAGGCCGAGCACTACCGTAACGAGCAGGACGCGTTGCAGAACGACCAGCGCGGCGGCACCCAGGAGTTGATGCGCCTGGAGCGGGAAATCAGCGGGATTCAGCGTTGGTTGGGCGAGCTGTCGGTACTCAAGCATCGCTTTGCGTTGGTGGATGACGTGAAGGTGCTGGAACAGCAGTTGCTGGCGGCCAAGGATGCTCATGATGAACTGGCGGGCGCGTTGGCGCAGTCGCGGCAGTTCAGCGCTGAGGACCTGGACGAGCGTCTACGCGACTTGGAAAAACGCCTGAAGTCGGTCAAGCAGCAACTCGACCACGCCGACAACAACAGCTACGCCAAGCTGCGGGAAGAATTCTCACAGCCGGATGTCGAGCGTCTGATGCGCCTGTTCAACAGTTCGTTGTTCAGCCTGCCATTGGGCGCGCATGGCATCACGCTGGACGAGGAAGGCCAGTGGGTTAAATCCCTGGAGCAGATCCTCGATGGCTTCAAAGGTGAGCGTTTTGAAGTGCCGGGGCTGTCCATCGACATCTCCCACATCGAACCGCCTGCGTTGCAAGCCTTGGCAGACCGCGCGGCGTTGCGCGACCAGAAAGAACGCCTGGAGAAAGAACTCAAGCAGCTGAAAACCCAGCAGGCTGTCGCGTCTGACCGCGCTGCGAGCAAGACCCAGACCGAAGCGTTGTACCAGCAGGTGCTGGATGCGCAAAAGGCCTTGGAAGATTTCCGCCGCGCACAAACCCTGAGCGCAGAAGAAGGCGAGAAGCTGGAAAACCTGGCGCAGATGGAAGCAGCGCAGGACGAGTTGAAGCGCTCCAGCGATGCGTTCACCGAGCGTGTCCAGCAACTGTCGGCCAAGCTGCAACTGGTGGGCCGCCAGATCGGCGATATGGAAGCCAAGCAACGCACGCTGGATGACGCGCTGCGCCGTCGTCAACTGTTGCCGGCGGACCTGCCGTTCGGCACACCGTTCATGGACCCTGTCGACGATTCCATGGACAACCTGCTGCCGCTGCTCAATGACTATCAGGATAGCTGGCAAGGCCTGTTGCGCGCTGATGGCCAGATCGAAGCGCTGTATGCCCAGGTGCGCCTCAAAGGCGTGGCCAAGTTCGACAGCGAGGATGACGTTGAGCGTCGCCTGCAGTTGCTGATCAACGCCTATGCACACCGTACCGATGAAGCGCTGACGTTGGGCAAGGCACGCCGTGCGGCGGTCACCGACATTGCGCGGACCCTGCGCAATATCCGCAGCGATTACGACAGCCTTGAGCACCAGTTGGCGTTGTTCAACCGCGAGATCAACAAACGCCAGGTCTCTAACCTGCAAAGCTTCCGCATCGTGCTGGCGCCGAACAAGGAAGCGCTCAAGCATATCGACCAGATCATCCACAGTGCCGGCCAGTATGAAGAAGGCGAGACGCTGTCGGTGTTCGACCTGAGCCAAAGCGCCGAGCAGGACAACAAGAACGAAGAAGCCAAGGAATACCTGGCGCGCCTGGTGGCCGCCAACCATAACCAGTTGGGCCTCAAGGACTTGTTCGAGCTGGCGTTCGAGATCACCAAGGTACACGGCCAGCCGGTGATTCACACCGACATCGATGGCGCGGCGTCCAACGGCACCACCATGACCATCAAGGCGTTGACCAACATGTACTTGTTGCTGCACTTGATGGACCGTGACCAGGCCGGACGCGTGCGTCTACCGTACTACCTCGACGAGGCGGCGGACATCGACGAGAAAAACCAGGCGGCGTTGCTGGAAACCAGCTTGCAGCTGGGCTTCGTGCCGATTCTGGCCAGTGTAAAGCCGCAGGTGTCGGCGCAGGTGGCCATCGACCTGGAAGGCGGCAGCGGGCCGAACGGGATCTATATCGATGAGGCGGACTGGAAGTACATCCGTCGCCACGATGTGGTGAAGGCGACGATGAATGTGCAGGCGGACGAGCCGGAGCTGGATGAAGTCTGATTTGTTTCGCTGAAATGCAAAAGGCCGCGATCTTCTGGATCGCGGCCTTTTTTATGAGCGCTTATTTGCCGAGTGGAATTTTAGGTGCCCAGGTCAGCCATTCATCTTCGAACTTGTCGAACAGCGGGAAGGTTTGTTGTGGGCGGGCGGCGTTGCCCATGCGTTCGCCGTCGGGTGTGGCGAAGGCGATACCGCCGGCGACCAGGGTTTCCAGGGACTCCGTGCGGACGGTGGCACCTTTGAACAGACCGAAGTCGAGGCCAAAGCCGCTGGTGTTCCAGAAGCGGCTGCCGCTGCGCACCAGTGGTGCATATTTAGGCTCGATCAGGATATGGATCAGTACGCGGTCTGCGGTCTGGCCCAACTCGTACCCGGTGACCTTGCCCACGGTGACTTCACGGTAAGTGACCGGTACACCTTCCTTCAGCGAACCACGGCGTGCGGCGCTGAGGGTCAGGCTCAGGCCAGCTTCCTGATGCACAGCTTCAGGCGGCTGGTCCAACGCGACGAAGCTCTTTTGCGGGCCGGCGTTTTTCGCCGCCGGTTGTACTTCGATGTATTGCCCGGTGACCAGGGTTTCCAGGTTGGAGGTTTTCATCAGGCCCAGTTCAGGCTTTACCACCCAGAACTGGCTGCCGACGCGTGCAATGCGGTCCGCCACTTGGTTGATACGGGCGCTGAGCAGTACCGACTGCATGTCGGCGCTGAGATCGACACTTTCAATCTTGCCCACGTCCAGGCCTTTGAAACGCACGGGGGTGCCAGGGCGCAGGCCGTCGGCACGGTCGACCTTGATGGTCACCAAGGTGCCGTGTTGGTTGGCGGCTTCGCGGTCGGCAAACAGACGGAAACGCGGGATACGTTTTTTCAACGGTACGTTCGGCTCCGGGGTTTCGAAGGCAATGCCGCCGGCCATCAGGCTGGCCAAGGATTCGCTCTTCACCTGGATGCCACCTGTGAGCCCACCGGTCAGGGTGACCCCGCTGGCATTCCAGAAGCGCGTCGAGCCGTTGACCAGGTTTTCGTATTCCTTCTCGATGTGGACGCCGATCACCAGTTGCTTGTTCTTGCGCGAAAACTGGTAGCTCTGCACCGACCCGACCTTGACCTGCTTGTAGAGGATCGGGCTGCCGACATCCAGGGAGCCAAGGTTGTCAGTGAACAGCACCATGTGCAGGCCAGGGGAACGCAGGTCCAACGGCGGCGCCTTGGCGCGGGCAACGTACTCTCGTTGTGGAGGGCTGCCTTTGTCGCCTGGGCGGATGGCGATGTAGTTACCCTTGACCAAGGCTTCAAGACCAGTGATACCTGCCAGGGAGATAGACGGTTTGACGACCCAGAATTGAGTGTCCTGTACCAAATAGTCTTCGGCCAGGGGATCGAGCGTCAGTTCTGCGTTGGCACTGGAAAGGTCAGGGTTGATCTTCAGGGTTTTCAGGCTGCCGACTTGAATGCCTTTGTACATGACTGGCGTACGCCCCGCCTGTAGGCCTTCGAAATCGGTGAGCTTGACCTTGACCCTGATGCCGGCCGCGGCCGCGTCGAAATCTTCGTACAGACGGAAGGGCAGGCTCGGATCAGTCGGCGGACTGTCCTTACGATTCTCCGGCGTGGCAAAGGCGATGCCGCCGGCGACGATGCTGGAGAGCGATTCACTGCGGACTTTCACACCGGAAAGATTGGCGTCGATGCTGATGCCGCTGGCGTTCCAGAACCGCGTGTGTTTGCGCACCAGGCTGGCATAGGTCGGCTCGATATAGACCTTGATCTCGACAGTACTCTGGTCTTCGGAGAGCAGGTAGCTTTTGACCTGGCCGACCTGGATCTGCTTGTAGAACACCGGACTGCCACGGTTGAGCGAGCCGAGGCGGTCGGCCTTGACGGTCAGGTGCAGGCCGGGCTTGGCATCGGACAAAGGCGGCTCTTCAGAGAGCGCTTTGAATTTGCGTGTGGGCTCACCATCGCCTGGGCTGGCAGCAATGTAGTTACCTGACACCAGGGTTTCCAGGCCGGTGATACCGGCGAGGGTGACGCTCGGTTTGACCAGCCAGAAGCGCGTATTGGTCTTGAGGTATTGGTCGACGTCCTTGTTCATCTCGATGGTGGCGATCACCCCACGATTGTTGCCCTCGTCGTCCAAGGCCAGAGCCTTGACCTTACCCACCGGCATGCCTTTGTAGACCACTTCGGTCTTGTTGACCTGGATGCCTTCACCGCTTTCAAAGCGCACCTGGATATCGATGCCCTGTTGGGAATAGGCACGCCACCCCAACCATCCACCGATGATCAGGGCAATCAGGGGCAGCACCCAAATAGCCGACCAGTTGGAGGCTGGGCGGGTTTTAGCTTTAGGCAAATCACTCATGGTCGTCGTCCGACTCCGTGTTATCCCAAATCAGTCGGGGATCGAAAGTTACTGCGGCAAGCATCGTCAAGATCACCACACTGGCGAACGCTGCAGCACCGAGATTGGCCTCGACACTGGCAAGTCGCCCAAAGTTTACAACCGCCACCAGGATGGCGATCACGAAGATATCCAGCATGGACCAGCGGCCAATGAATTCGATAAAGCGGTACATCACGATGCGTTGTTGCGCGGACAGCGGTTGGCGACGCTGCACCGAGAACAGTAGCAGACCTATGCCGACCAGCTTGAACGTGGGCACCAGGATACTGGCGATGAACACCACAGCGGCGATGGGGAACATGCCGTGCTGCACCAATTGGATCACACCGGCCATGATGGTACTGGGATCGCCCTGACCAAGGGAATTGATGGTCATGATCGGCAACAGGTTGGCGGGAATGTACAAGATGGCCGCCGTGATCAGCAGCGCCCATGTGCGGGCAAGGCTGTTGGGGCGACGAGCATGGATCAGTGCACCACAACGCGTGCAGATTTGCTCGTCGCTGTCGGCATCTTGTTTGTTCAACTCATGACATTCGGTACAAATCAGAATGCCTGCATCAATCGCCCGCATGTTCATCCTCTCCTGACAACGCTTGCCAGATCTGGTGGGGCGACATCACCACCTCAAGCAACACCTGAACCATTAACAAGCTGACAAAGCAGACAAGACCCAGGCCTACCGTGATGGCGGCCATATCCGCGAGTTTAACGATGGCCACCAGGACGCCCATCAGATAGACCTCCAACATGCCCCAGTCTTTCATGTGATGGTAGATGCGGTACAACAGCAGTCCATAACTGCGGCCGATGTTCCAGCGAATACTGAGCAACACTGCTAACTGGCAAAGCAGCTTGAGCAAGGGAATCCCCATGCTGCACAGGAAGACAACAGCGGCGACGCCTTGCATGCCGGTATCGAACAGGCCGACGACGCCGCTCCAAACGGTGTCTTCAGAGGACTGCCCAAGTAGATTGAGCTGCATGATCGGCAGAAAGTTCGCGGGGATGTACAACAGCAACGCCGCCAGCACCAGGGCGAGACTTCGCTCAACGACGTTGTGGCGGTGAGCGTACAGCTCGTAACCGCAACGCGGGCATTGGGCTTTTTCGCCGAGGGCGAGCACTGGTTTGCGCATCAGCAAGTCGCACTCATGGCATGCCACCAGGTCGTCCAGTGGTAAATCCGATACCTCACGGGCATCAACCGGATCGGGCATAAGTAGGGCTCGGACTCTAAAAAAGGTTAGGTGCCTATTCTAGTGGTCTGGTTCAGAAATAACTGTGCAAATTTGTCGGGGGATTCGCGCTGCTGAAGTTTTCGCCCGCCCAAAACAAAACCCCATCTGCTTTCGCAAATGGGGTTTTGGAATTTAATCTTGACGATGACCTACTCTCACATGGGGAAACCCCACACTACCATCGGCGATGCATCGTTTCACTGCTGAGTTCGGGATGGGATCAGGTGGTTCCAATGCTCTATGGTCGTCAAGAAATTCGGGTACTGAGTCGTGGCATGTGCCTCGCTTC
>NZ_JACART010000055.1:2050-2310 GCF_013386445.1 Pseudomonas sp. P7759 | reverse complement strand
CTGGCTGCCCCAGCCCGTGGCGACCTGGGCACGCAGGTCCGGGTATTCGGTACGCAGGTGCTTGAGCGCATCCAGCAACACCACATCACCGATGGTCTGCGGCACACCCAGGCGCAGCACGCCGGTGGGCGGTGCGTCGGTGGCCACCAGTTCACGCAGCGCATCCATCTCGCGCAGGATCAGCCGGCACTGCTCGTAGACGCGGGTGCCGATCAGCGTAGGCTTGAGGGGCTTGGTGTTGCGGTCGAACAGCTCCACGC
>NZ_JACART010000055.1:0-2020 GCF_013386445.1 Pseudomonas sp. P7759 | reverse complement strand
GCAACGAATCACTTCGACAAAGGCATCGATATCGTCAATTTTCATTTGGGCCGCACATAGAGAACAGTCATTAAGATGTGTGCGAAGCATAGTTGCAGGAACGCTGCCTGGATAGCCCACGCTGTGATCGATAACGTCTAACGCTATTCAGACCGGTTCTAAATTACCTTCAGCTATAAGCTAATCATTAAAAAATAGCATATTAACTATAAACATTATGCTTAGATAATCCCATCACCACCGACCATGGAATTGTCATGACCCAGGCCAAGCACCCCGAAAGACTCAGAGCCTTCATCGGCGCCCTGGCGGAATTGATCGACGGCAATCCACGCGAAGGCGACCTGTTGCACCGTGGCGGCAAGCTACTGGCGCAACTGGTCAGCCATGACGACTGGCTGCCCGATGCGTTCGCCCAGCCCGATCCCGAGCGCTATCAGCAATTTCTGCTGCATGCCGACTCGCGTCAGCGCTTCAGCATCGTCAGTTTCGTGTGGGGGCCGGGGCAAAGCACGCCGATCCATGACCACCGGGTGTGGGGCCTGATCGGCATGCTGCGCGGTGCGGAATTTTCCCAAGGCTTCGAGCGCGCGCCGGATGGCCGCCTGGTGGCTGAAGGCAAACCGATCCAGTTGGTGCCGGGCCAGGTTGAAGCCGTGTCGCCCAAGGTCGGCGACATCCATCAGGTGAGCAATGCCCACAGCGACCAGGTGTCCATCAGCATCCATGTGTACGGCGCCAACATCGGTGCGGTGCGCCGGGCGGTGTACCAACCCGACGGCAGCGAGAAACTGTTTATCTCCGGTTATTCCAACGCCTTCCTCCCGAATATCTGGGATTTGTCCAAAGAAAAGAGCCCTGCCCTATGACGACTGTATCCACCCGCAGCTTTGCCCAGCTTCGCCAGGCCCTGTTGGACCATCAAGAAGTGGCCCTGATCGACGTGCGCGAAGAGGCGCCGTTTGCCGAATCCCACCCGCTGTTCGCCGCGAACATACCGCTGTCCAAACTGGAGCTGGAGGTGTATTCGCGCATTCCACGGCGTGATACGCAGGTCACCGTCTACGACAACGGCGAAGGCCTGGCGGCCCGTGCTGCCGAGCGCCTGGTCGCCTTGGGCTACACCCAGGTCAGCCTGCTTGAAGGCGGGCTGGACGGTTGGCGCAAGGCCGGTGGCGAGCTGTTCATCGACGTGAACGTGCCGAGCAAGGCGTTTGGTGAACTGGTAGAAAGCGAGCGGCACACACCGTCACTGGCCGCCGAAGAAGTACAGGCCCTGCTCGACAGCCAGGCCGATGTGGTGGTGCTCGATGCGCGGCGTTTCGACGAATACCAGACCATGAGCATTCCCACCGGCATCAGCGTGCCCGGTGCCGAGCTGGTGTTGCGCGCCCGCGAGCTGGCGCCGGACCCGGCCACGCGCATTATCGTCAACTGCGCCGGACGCACCCGCAGCATTATCGGCACCCAGTCGCTGATCAATGCCGGCGTGGCCAACCCGGTGTCAGCGCTGCGCAACGGCACCATCGGCTGGACCCTGGCCGGGCAAAAACTCGCCCATGGCCAGTCACGCCGCTTTGCGCCGACCTCGGAAGAACATCGCCAGGTCGCCGCCGCCGATGCGCGCCGCGTTGCCGATAAAGCCCGCGTGGGTCGTGCGACCCTGGCCGATCTGCACACCTGGCAGCAGGAAGCAACGCGTACTACTTACCTGTTCGACGTACGCACGCCGGAAGAATTTGAAGCCGGTCATCTGCCAGGCGCGCGCTCCACGCCCGGCGGCCAGTTGGTGCAGGAAACCGACCACGTCGCCAGTGTACGTGGCGCGCGCCTGGTACTCGCGGATGACGACGGTGTGCGCGCCAACATGTCCGCCTCCTGGCTGGCGCAACTGGGTTGGGAAGTGTACGTACTGGATAACCTGCAACCGGCGCACTTCAGCGACAAAGGCGCCTGGGTCGCGCCGGTTCCGGCACCCGCGCAAGCCGAACTGATCAGCCCGCACACCCTCAGCGACTGG